>NZ_JBQERC010000017.1:0-76748 GCF_056534665.1 Ruegeria sp. P8 | reverse complement strand
AACTGGCATCTCCCACCCGGCAAAATCAACCATCTTGCCGCCCAACTCAACATGAAGCCCATACAACGGCGTGCGTCTAATCTCGGTCATTTTGGATACCTTTTCGTATCTATCGGTTTCGAACGCATTCCCGTCAGTCTGCCCCACGCTATCAATTTTGCAACGATTCCGGTCAACTTGCGAACCAGAGTACCGTCTGTTGGACAAGTCTGTATACGGGCGCATGCATCCTTTGCGTTCCTATAGGAAACTTTTTTCCCTTAGGCAACATTCGTCTTTTGGCTTTTGCAAAGGTTTGCCGATCACAGTTTCGAGCGCGACGATAACACCAGACCAACCAACCGCAATGGCCTGTAAAAACAGTATTTTGCCCGCGCTTTATCGCGCCTGCCCGTCAAGTGACTGCACTGCGAGATCCAGCACCCTCAGCCCGGCCACAAGATCGCTTTCGGTGGTTTCTTCGGCAAAATCGTGGCTGACACCGTTGATCGAGGGCACAAACAGCATCGCAACAGGCATAAGGCGCGACACGTTTGTGGCATCGTGCAGCGCGCCCGACGGCATCCTGCGCCATCTGCCGGGTGCCACCTGTTCGGCCCCATGTTCCAGCGCCGCGCGCAGGGACTGATCCATCGTGACGGGTTCCAACCCAAGCAAAGGGCCGTAGGTCAGCACCAAGTCCTGTTCGCTGGCTATTTCCTGCGCTGCGGTACGGATGATCTCCTCCATCCGCGACAGCCGATCCGGATCGCCATCGCGCCACTGCATCGAGAACCGCGCCCGACCCGGTACGATGGACGACGCATTGGGGTGAAGATCGACCCGCCCGATGGTCCAGACGGTTTGCGGTGTCACCACGTTGCGAAACCGTTCGTTGAGGCGAGTATTGAACAGTGACAACGCCTGAAACGCATCGCGGCGCAAATGCATCGGCGTGGTGCCCGCGTGATTCTGCTGCCCTTCGAAAGTGATCGACATGTCCCGGATGCCGACGATACCGGTGACCACACCGATCTGCTCGTTCGCAGCGTCCAGAGAAGGGCCCTGTTCGATATGCATCTCGACAAAGCCGCTGAACCGCGCGGGATCGACAAAACCCTGCGACATGTCCGCCATGGAAGATCGGGCCTCGCCAAAGCTGACGCCGGCACCGTCGGTCAACACATCGGCCTTGTCCAGCGGCAGACCGCCGGACCAGACCGCCGAGCCCGTGGTCACACCGAACCGGCCTTCTTCGTCCTGAAAACTGACGACCGAGATCGGCTGGTCGCTGGACCGCGCGATCTCCAGCGCGGCGATCACGCCGAGCGCACCATCCAGCCAGCCGCCTTCGGGCTGGCTGTCGGAATGCGACCCCATGAGCAGAGAGCGGCCGGGCGCCAACCCGAACAGGTTGCCGACCGGGTCGAAATGCGGTGTCAGACCCGCGTCGGCCATACGGTCCGCCAGCCATTGGCGCGCCGCAATATCCGCTTTTGAATAGGCCGGGCGGATGACTCCTTTGCCCACACCCGAGGCACCGAATTCACGCAGCTTGTGCAGATCCTCCAGAAAACGCGTGTGATCGACGGCCATGAATCCCTCCGGGCGTGGTTGGTCAGGGCGACCATAGCCAGAAACCGGACAGCTGCGAATGTTTTTCCGGCGAGATCAAGAAACCCCTCTGGTCCCGGCAAGGAACCTGCCCTAAGACTTCGGCGCAAGAGGGAGCGACATGTCACATATCACATTGGTGCGCCACGGGCAGGCAAACACGACAGCGCGCGACGAAGCAAGCTATGACAAGCTGAGCGATCTGGGTCATCAACAGGCCCGCTGGCTGGGCGCGCATCTGCGTGACACCCGCAGCCACTATACACGCGTCTATTGTGGCACCCTGACCCGCCACACCGAGACGGTCACCAGCATGGAATTGACCGATCCCGTCTGCGACGCACGGCTGAACGAGATCGAGTATTTCACCCTTGCACAGTTGTTCGAAGAACAGCACGGCGTCGAAATCCCGACCGATCGCGAGGGATTTGTCGAACACTTGCCCAAAACCTTCGCGGCCTGGGCCAGCGGAAAGATCGAGAACGCTCCGGAAACCTTCGAGGCGTTTGAAGCCCGCGTCCGCGATGCGCTGCACGAGATCGGGACCGAGGGCGGACCGGCCATCGTCGTGACCTCGGGCGGGTTGATCTCGATGGTGGTGCGGCAGGCGATGGGGTTGGACATCCCGTCGATGGCGCGGGTGGCCCTTGCCATCATGAACACGTCGATGCATCGTCTGCACCCGATTGGCGCACAGCTGAGCCCGGTCCTGTTCAATGCGGTGCCGCATCTGGAAGCACCTGACCGGCAGTTTGCGCAGACCCACCTGTAGGAAGCAGATTGGAGATCCCCGATGCAGCTTTATTACGCACCCCGAACCATCTCGGTCGCTGTTGCGATTGCTCTGGAAGAGGCCGGACTGGACTATGAAGCAATCAAGCTGGACTTTGCCGATGGGGAACAGACAAAACCGGCCTACAAGCAGATCAATCCCAAGGGGCGCGTTCCGGCGCTGGTGGTCGATGGCGGCATCCTGACCGAGACCGGCGCGTTGCTGGAATATATTGCGGTCAAGGCACCCGAGGCCGGGTTGGTACCAGCTGATCCGGTCATGGCCGCCCGCATGCGTGAGGTAATGTTCTATCTGGCCTCGACCATGCATGTGAACCACGCCCACAAGCTGCGCGGGCATCGCTGGGCCGACAAGAAATCCAGCTGGAAAGACATGACGGACAAGGTCTCGCAAACGATGACGGCATCTTGCGACTATATCTCGTCAAACGGGTTGCGCGGGCCGTTTGTTCTGGGGGACGCGTTCTCTCTGGCCGATGCCTATCTTTATGTGGTTTGCAGCTGGCTGGAAGGCGACGGCGTCGATGTCTCGGCATTCCCCAAAATTCTCGCCTTCCGCAAGGCGATGGAGGCACGGCCTTCGGTTCAGGCGGTGCGCGCTGCCGGGATGCTCTGACAAAAGGAAATAAGATGACACATCTCTGGGTCAGGGCGGAACAGCGCCCGAACGAGGAACGGGTGGGGCTGACACCCGAAGGGGCCGCGGCACTGATCGCCGCAGGTCTCCGCGTGACGGTCGAGGAAAGCCATGTCCGCGCCATTCCGATTGATGGCTACAAAGACGCCGGCTGTGCAATCGCGGCTGAGAATTCGTGGCCCGAAGCCCCGCTGGATGCGATCATCTTCGGCCTCAAAGAACTGCCCGAAGATGGCACCCCCCTGCCCCATCGCCACATCATGTTCGGCCACGCCTATAAGGGCCAGCATTCGGGTCGCGCGCTGCTGGAGCGGTTCAAGGCCGGGGGCGGTACGCTTTATGATCTGGAATACCTGGTGGGTGAGGATGGCCGCCGGGTTGCCGCCTTTGGCTATTGGGCCGGGTATGCCGGTGCTGCGGTAACGCTCAAGACATGGGCGGCGCAACAACGGGGCGAGGAATGCCCGCCGGTTGGGGTGTATGCAGGCAAAGACGTTCTGAACGCCGAATTGCTGGCCGAGTTGGACGCGACCAGAGCCCCACGCCCCCGCGCCATCGTCATCGGCGCTTTGGGCCGCGTGGGTACGGGGGCCGCAGACCTGTGCGACGCGATGGGCGTCGACGTCACCAAATGGGACATGGCGGAAACCGTCAGCGGCGGGCCGTTTCCCGAAATTCTGGACCACGACCTGTTCCTGAACTGCATTTTCGCGCGCCCCGGAACCCCGGTCTTTGTTCCGCGTGAGGCGTTGACTGCCCCGCGCAACCTGACCGCCATCGGCGATGTCGCCTGCGACCCGGACAGTGATTACAACCCGGTGCCGGTCTATGACCGTGCAACCACATGGGACGCGCCTGCTTTGCGCGTGGCAACCGATCCGGTGATGGACGTGATGGCCATCGATAACCTGCCGTCGATGCTGCCGGTCGAAAGTTCGGAAGATTATGCGGCACAGCTTCTGCCGTCGCTTCTGACCCTGACCGATCTGGACAGCGGCGTCTGGGGTCGGGCAGAAGCGATTTACAAAACACATATCGAAGGGATCTGAGCGATGACGATTCACTGGTGTGGCACCGGCCTGTCGGCCATCCCCGGCCTGCGCCGTCTGATCGAGGGTGGTCGCAAGGTCACCGTCTGGAACCGGACGATCGAAAAAGCCAAGGCCGAGGTTGGGGACCTGACCGACGATATCCGCGCCTTCGACATCGACGCACTGGGTGATGTGCTTGAGAAGGGCGACGTGATCGTGTCCATGCTGCCGGGCGACTGGCACGTGCCACTGGCGGAACTGGCGATCTCGAAACAGGCCAATTTCGTGTCGTCGTCTTACATCGCGCCCGAAATGCGCGCACTGGACGACAAGGCGCGCGAGGCCGGTGTGGCGCTGGTCAACGAAGTTGGTCTGGACCCGGGCATCGACCACCTGATGGCGCATGCGCTGGTCGATGACTATCGCGCCTCGGATGTGTTCGATCCGCAAAACCACCTGAGCTTTATTTCGTATTGCGGTGGCATTCCCAAGATCCCGAACCCGTTCCGCTACAAGTTCAGCTGGTCGCCGTTGGGTGTGCTCAAGGCGCTTCGGTCGCCATCGAAGTCGATCCGCGACTATGCCCCGCTGGACGTTGCCCGCCCGTGGGATGCGATCAGCAGCTATATCGCGCCGCTGCCAACGCCGGAAAGTTTCGAGGTCTATCCCAACCGCGACTCGATCCCGTTCAAGGCGCAGTACCAGTTCGAGGATCACTGGCCCGTCAGGGAATTCGTTCGCGGCACCCTGCGCCTGAACGGTTGGGCGGATGCGTGGTCGGACGTGTTCCGTGAAATCGAAACCCTGTCGGGCCCGGAAGGGGATGCGCGTCTGAAAGAGATGTCCGACCAGTTCTGGAGCGAAAACGCCTATGACGAGGGTGAGCCCGACCGCGTTGTGCTGTGTGTTGGACTGAAAGCCGAGAAAGACGGCGTCGAAGTCTGGCACAAGACCTATGTCATGGACGCCTGGGGCGACGAGCGCGGTACAGCGATGGCGCGCCTGGTATCGATCCCGGTTTCACTTGCCGTCGAGGCCGTTATGAACCGCGCCATCCCCGCAGGTGTTCACGCAGCCCCAAGCGACCCAAAACTGGTACAAGGCTGGATGGCCGAGATCGACCGGCTGGCCCAGCACTTACAGATCATGGATCATACGGCCTGATCGCACCCAAAAAACCATTCCAGAGTTTCTGGAATGGCTTTTTTGAACAACATGATCGGGCAGGATCACAGGTTTTTCAAACGGCGGGTGCGGAACAACCGATGTTGCCCTGCTCGCCACTTACCTGGGCCAGTTAACGGCGGGCAGGATTTGCCCGACGCAATCGCCAAAGCCGATCTGGAAGCCTTCGCCCTTGGCCGCACCGCGCAGGGTCAGGGTGTCTCCGTCTTCGATGAAAGTCCGGGTTTCGCCGGTATCGAGCGTGAAGGGCTCGCGACCAGCCCAGCTCATCTCCATCAGAGAACCGTATTCCGTCTTGGTTGGGCCTGAGATCGTGCCAGACCCCAGAAGGTCGCCCACATTCATCGCACAGCCGCCGATGGCGTGGTGGCAGAGCTGTTCGGCGGCCGAGTAATACATGCGGGAGTAGTTGGTTTCGCCAACGACGCTCGCCTTCTCGGCTCCATCAGGCTGCATCAGCACCTGAAGCTCAATGTCGTAAAGGCCGTCCTTTGAGCCGTCGAGGTAGGGCAGAAGCTTTTTCTCGCGTTCGGGCGTTGGCGCACGGAATTCTTCCAGCGCGGCGGCGGTTACGATCCACGGGCTGATCGAGGTACCAAAAGCCTTGCCTTGGAACGGTCCAAGCGGCTGGTATTCCCAGCCTTGGATGTCGCGCGCGGACCAGTCGTTCAGCAGCACATAGCCGAAGATCATGTCGTCGGCTTCATCCACGGTGATCGGCTGGCCAAACTCGGACGGTTTGCCAACAATGGCGCCCATTTCCAGCTCGATATCCAGACGCATCGAGGGGCCAAAGCTGGGCATCTCGGCGTCGGGCGCTTTGCGCTGACCGTTCGGGCGGTGAATCGGCGTACCCGAGATCACAACCGAGGACGCGCGGCCATTATAACCGATCGGAATGTGCAGCCAGTTGGCCGGCAGTTCGGGCGAGCCGCGCAGGATCGCGCCCATGTTTGCGGCGTGCTGACGACCGGCATAAAAGTCGGTGTATTCGGACACAAGGAACGGCATGTGCAGCTCGGCATCGGCTTGGGCGACCAATAGGGGCTCAACAGTGTCACGTTCGGTCGAGGCCTCGCCCAGCAGCTGTTCCAGACGGGCGCGCAGGGCGGCCCATGCGTCCGATCCCTGCTCCATCAATTCATTCCAGAAGGGCACGTCGAAAACGGGTTCATCACCAATCTCGATCAGGCCAGCTTCTTCGGCAGCGTGCATATCAAGGATCATATCTCCGATGGCCACGCCACAGCGCGGTGCGTTGTCTGAGGTCGAAAACACACCATAAGGCAGGTTGTTCAGGGGAAAGGGGGTCTCGGCAGAGTTCGCGCTGTCCACCCATGACTTTTTCAGTTGGCTCATGTGATCCTCACTCGGCATCCGGCTGTACCTCGGGTCGCGCATCGGCGAAGGCGGACAGGGCCAGACAGGTTTCTTCGATTTCGGTCAGACGCGCAAAGGGCGTCATGTCCACACCCCAGCGATGCCCGTTGTAAAGCTGCGATACAAGGCAGATATCCGCAAGCGATGGCATGTCGCCAAAGGCAAAGCGGGTGCCTTGGGGCAGCATAGCCTGAAACGCGGTCAGACCTTCGTTCATCCAGTGGACCATCCAGTCCACACTTTCCGCTTTGCTGTGCCCCATCCCGTCCAAATGTTGAACAACGCGCAGGTTGTTCACCGGATGGATGTCCAGCGCAATCACATGCGCCGCCGCCATCACCTTGGCCCGCGCAATCGGGTCGTCCGGCAGAAGCGCCGGGTCGGGATAGGCGCGGTCAAGATAATCAAGGATAGCCAGAGATTGGGTCAACTTGGTGCCATCCTCAAGCTCTAACACAGGGACGCCCTTGCCGGGGTTCATCGCTTGATAGGCTGCGCTTCTTTGCTCGCCTTTCACCAGATTGACCGGGCAGCTTTCGAACGGCACACCCTTCAGGTTTAATGCAATACGCACCCGATAGGATGTGGTCGATCTCCAATAGGTATATAACTTAAGACCCATCATTTCTTACCCGGAGTCCCGTCGAACTTCTTCTCAAGGCTGTCCCAGCAGTCGCACTGTCCGTCGTCAGGGTTTTTGGGACCAAAGGCTGCCTAAACTAGAGGAGGGTTTGGCTCATCTGGTTGGTTTGATTATGCGGCCTGTTTGCGATGATGCAAGCGCCGGGCTTCGAATGTGTTTTGTTTGATCCTTTCGCTTTTTTAGAGAATGGCTTTGTCTCGGCCGAAGTAGACGTCGGCGGGCGTGACGTTGTTGATACTCTCGTGGAAGCGCTGATGATTGTAGTGATCGACGAAGGCCGTGATCTGGGCTTCAAGATCACCGGGTAGGAAGTAGTTTTCCAGCAAGATGCGGTTCTTGAGGGTCTGGTGCCAGCGTTCGATCTTGCCTTGAGTCTGCGGATGATACGGCGCACCGCGAGAGTGCTTCATCCCTTTGTCCTGCAACCATTCAGCCAAGTCACCGGACACTTAACTTGAGCCGTTGTCGCTGAGCAGACGTGGCTTGTGAACGACATGAACTTGATCGCAACCCGAAGCCTGCAACGCCAGATCCAGAGTATCCGTCACATCCTGCGCCCGCATGTTCGTGCAAAGCTTCCAAGAGACGATATAGCGGCTGTAATCATCCAGAACCTTGCTGAGATAAAACCAGCCTCATCCCAGCACCTTGATGTAAGTGAAGTCCGTCTGCCAGAGTTGGTTGATGGCCGTCGTCTTATGCTGGAACTCATCTGCTGCCTTGAGCACGATGAACGCCGGGCTGGTGATCAGGTCATGCGCCTTGAGCGTGCGATAGACCGTGGATTCCGACACAAAATAGCGTTCCTGATCGGTGAAGGTCACCGCCAACTCGCGTGGCGACAGCTCTGTCTCCTTTAGCGCAAGATCCACAACCTTACGCTTCACGTCGGTGGGAACGCGGTTCCAGACGTGCTTTGGCTTGGGAGATTGATCCGCGAGACCAGCTTCGCCACGTTGCAGGTACCGGTCATACCAGCGGTAAAATGTGGTGCGGGGAATGCTCAGTTTGGCCAGTGTCCGACGCGCCGACAGATGACTTTCTTCCACCAGCCTAATGATCTCCAACTTCTCTGATGCGGCATACCTCATTCGTGGTCGTCCCCATCCCCGAGCATGCTTTTTTTGAGAAGACGCAGCTCAAGCGTCTGTTCAGCGACCACTTCCTTGAGGTCTTTTACCTCACGGCGCAACTCTTTGACCTCGTCCGTGTTCGCAGCCCGGGCTGTATCGCCAGCCAAGCGCTTCTTCCCGGCCTCCATGAAGTCCTTGGACCATTTGTAATACAGGCCCTGGGATATACCCTCGCGACGGCACAGCTCCGCGATACTGTCCTCGCCACGCAGCCCATCAAGCACGATCCTGATCTTCTCTTCGCTGGAATACTGCTTGCGTGTTGCCCGCTTGATATCTTTGACGATCTTCTCGCCAGGGCTCCTCGTTGTCTTTCTCATCGTCCACTCCTTGGTGGTTACGATGACCCAGAAACTCTCTCTTATCAAATTGGCCTAAATGGTCCCATATGCGCTGACGTTAGACACATGGCCCCGACGGTTGTAACGGGGGTTCACCCCACCGATCGGCTGGCAACGGATGAAGTGTTTGGCCCGGTTCTTGCGGTCATTCCCTTTGACACCGAAGAAGAGGCAATCAAAATTGCCAATGGAACCGATTACGGTCTGGCATCCGCAGTATGGACGTCGAACTTGTCGCGCGCCCACCGCATGATCCGGGCCATTCAGGCAGGGGTTGTCCATGTAAACACCTATGGAGGGGCCGACACAACGGTTCCATTGGGTGGCGTCAAGCAGTCTGGCAACGGTCATGACAAATCGCTGCACGCCTTTGACAAGTATTTCGAGCTGAAAACAGCTTGGATCAAACTTTGAACCTGAAAGGCGGCCTATGACCAATCGAACTATTCTTGTCGTTGGGACCTATGACACCAAAGATGATGAACTGAACTTCATCTCTGACGTGATCCGTGAACAGGGTGGATTGGTGAAAACCATGGACATCAGTGTGCTTGGCGACCCCAGTCACCCCACTGATTACTCCAAGCATCAGGTGGCAGAGGAGGGTGGCCACACAATACAGGAAGCCATTGATGGCGGTGACGAAAACCTTGCGATGCAGATCATGGCCAAAGGTGCAGCCCTGCTGGTTGCACGGCTGCACCATGAGGGCGTGTTCGATGGCGTTTTGGTTTTGGGCGGTTCAATGGGGACCGATCTGGCCCTTGATCTGTGCTGTGCCTTGCCCATTGGTGTGCCTAAATACATCGTCTCAACTGTCTCTTTCTCGCCGATGATCCCGCCCGAGCGGCTGCCGGCAGACGTTCAGATGATCCTTTGGGCTGGTGGTCTTTACGGGCTTAACTCGGTCTGCGAAGCCTCTCTCCGGCAAGCTGCTGGCGCGGTTCTGGGGGCCGCACGCGCTGCCCGTCCGATGAAGAAAGACCGCCCTCTAATCGGGATGACATCCTTCGGCAAAACAGTCTTGCGCTATATGGTGCACCTGAAGCCCGCCCTTGAGGCGCGCGGGTTTGAACTGGCCGTTTTCCATGCTACGGGCATGGGAGGGCGCGCATTTGAAAGCCTTGCTTCAAAAGGTGAATTCGCCGCCGTTTTGGACTTTGCACCGCAAGAAGTCGGCAACCACATGTTGGGATCAGCCATCAGCGCCGGCGAAGATCGCATGACCAATGCGGGCAAGGCCGGTGTGCCGCAGATTGTTTCGATTGGGTGTTATGATCTAGTCGATTTGGTAGGCTGGCATCCCGTTCCTCCAGCGTTGGCGGATCATGACCTTCATAACCACAACCGACTAATTACTGCGGTCAGCATGAGCGCCGAGCAAAGGCGCGAGATGGCACGCACCATGTGCGCAAAACTTTCTGAAGCAACCGGCCCGACTGTTCTGCTTGTGCCGCTCAGAGGCGGTAACGAATGGGACAGGGCCGGGGCGATTTTGGAAGATGTAGAGGGACTTGCAGGATTCATCGAAGAGCTGAGAAAAAACTGTCCGGAAAACGTAACACTTGTGGAAATTGACAGCCACATCAACGATGTCGAGTTTTCAGACAAGACCTTGGAGATTCTGGATACCTGGCGCTCTGATCATGTGATCTGATTGGGTTGCCCGACTATTCAACGTGAACGTCACAATCTGAACGAGCGCCCCAGCAAAAGCTGCGATATCCGCGCTCGGAGAGAGTTCGTTGTTTTGAAGGGTCGCGGCAAGATTTGCGTGAAACCGCTCTTCAACTTGCTCGACAAAGCTGCGCGCAATGTTACACGCCGCCCCAAACGCTGTTTTAGTCACACCGACAATTGAAAGGACCGCATGACTTTGCCTTGCCCGCCTGCCATTAGACTGGCGATTGCGCCGTCACGAACTTCCAGTTCAACCTGAATCAAACTGGGCGAAGGGGTTTCCATGAACATGCCCTGTTCAATCAGAAACCCGTGCTGACGGCGGTGACCCAGGTCGTGCAGGACACAGGCCAGCGGCCCTGCGGCCATTCCCGTCGCGGCCTCTTCATCAATGGCATATCGGGGGGCGAACATGCGTGTAGTAGCGTCGCGCCCGTCCGAGCATTGGGCCGTTGTGAACACATAATATCCTATCAGGTCCAGACGGTCGCTGATCGTTTTGATCTGCTCAAAATCGGGTTTGATCGAAGCCAGAGTTTCCCTGTCGGCTACTCCGATCACGATAAAACTGTTGCCGGTATTGACCAGAGCGGGCGGCATTTCGTGATCCAGATTGCTCGGGGACAACCCCAAAGAGCCCAAAACGTCCTGCAAACTGACACCCTGAGAGGTCCAATCTTCTGGCGTTTCATATCTAGGGGCCAACTGTTCCATAAACGCGGCACCATCCTTGATCAGAATCCGGCGCGGGCCGTCCACAGTTTCTTTTGAAGTTTCAGGATCAGAAATACGGCCAAGTGCATCCAGATGGGAAAAAGCGGCAATGGTCGCATGGCCGCAATGCGCGATCCTGCGGTTCGGGGTGAAGAAGTCCAGTTTGAAACCCTCGGTCGCGGATTGCGAGACAAAAGCGGTTTCGGACAGGCCAACCTGTGACGCGATCTTCAGCATCTGCGCCTCGGTTAACCCGTCGGCATCCAGAACAACCCCAGCAGGGTTGCCCCCTAGCCCGTTGTCCACAAAACCGTGCACGATCTGAACAGTCACGTTTTGGCCGATGGCTTGGCTTACATTCACGGCATTTCTCCCATTTCCTGCGGGCGCTTTTGCCTTAGCGGAGTGATTGTGTCTTCGCCTGAGACATAGTGTGTTTCAATTGCTGGCAGAATAATATTAAGCTTGAATTTATTATTCACTATTTTGGAATAATTACATGGACAAGTTTCGCGCGCTTCTGGTCTTTTCGAAGGTGGCCGACCTGGGTGGCTTTGCTGCTGCTGCGCGCAACCTGAACATGTCGCCACCGGCTGTGACGCGCACCATTTCGGTACTGGAGGGCGAGTTAGGCGCCCGTTTATTCGTAAGAACGACACGATCTGTCATGTTGACCGAGAGCGGGCGCAGATTTCTGGAAGATGCCAAGCGCATTCTCGTTGATCTGGAACAGGCAGAAAACGCTGCGGTCGGGACCTATGCGGAACCCAAAGGGTTGCTCAACCTCACTTCGTCTGTGTTGTTTGGCAGATTGTTCATCACACCAATTCTTGCTGATTTTCTGGGGCACTATCCCAAAATCGAGGCGCGAACGCTGTACGTGGACCGGATCGTGAATTTAATAGACGAAGGTGTGGATGTTGGCGTCAGGATAGGTCCGCTTGCGGATTCCAGCCTTATGGCCGTGCGTTGCGGTTCTGTCAGACAGGTTGTTTTTGCAGCACCCGAATACCTTGAACGAGCTGGCAAACCCGAAAGCCCGGATGACCTGAACAGACATGTCCTGATCAATTCCCTAGCCCTGTCGCCGTCAGGCCAGTGGCAGTTTGACCACTTAGGCAACCCGAAACTTATGCGTGTTCATCCACGGATCAGCATGAATACCAACGATGCTGTAATCGAAATGGCACTTCGCGGTCAGGGTCTGGCCCGGCTTTTGTCCTATCAAGTCGCACCATATCTGGCGGACGGACGGCTAAAGGCTGTGTTATCTGATTTTGAACCGGCTCCTGCACCGGTTCACATCGTGCACCACGAAGGGCGGATGGTGTCCGCAAAGATTCGCGCGTTTGTCGATTTTGCCGCAAGCCGCCTGAAACGTGAGGCAGCAATGGAATACTGAAGCGTCGAACTTCGACCTGCCACTTTTACCGCAGCTTGGGGAGGTTTCTGTGTCGGCAGGCGGCCGAGGGCGTCGCACTTTTCCTAAGACGTATATGCAATCGTAGGAACGACTTAGGAATAACAGCGAGAGGAACTGAGGAGTTGGTGTCTGCCGCCTAAAAACTCGAACTACTCAAATACAAGCCGGTGAGTTTCTATTGAAAGCTGGAATGGCGAAATCATTCCGGCCGGTGAACGCTATCCCAACAACACAATGCAAACGAAACGAACCAAAGGCACGTATGTCCTTGCTCTGGTGGTTTGAGCTTCATTTGCCCACGCAGGATCACGTCAAATCACCCAGTGGGGCCAAAACTTTCGGTGTGAATATGTTCCGGAGAGATGCCTCGGCGTTCCAGATCGGCCTGGATCTCGGCCATGAAACTGACAGGGCCGCACAGAAAGTAATGCGCGCTGGCATCGTTGATCAGTTGCGCCAGAAGCGCCCCATCGACACGGCCATGCGAGTCATAGTCCATTCCGAACTCATCCTCTGACGTTGGTTGGCTATAGGCCACATGCGTCGTGATCCCCGGCCGCCTGGAGGCCAGATCGTGAACTTCACCGGCCATTGGATGGTGCTGACCGTCCCGAGCACCGTGGATGAACCAGACAGGGCGGTTGCCGCGCTCGTCTGCGACCTTATTCAGAATGCTCAACATCGGTGTGATACCAACACCTGCGCTGACCAGAACCAATGGGCACCGGTCGCAAGTCATTGTGAAATCACCCGCTGGCCGACGGCTGTTGATGATTGCGCCCGGTTCCAGATGATCGTGCAGGAACTGCGATGCGATCCCTTTTGGCTCACGCTTGACCGTAATCCGATAGCGATGATTGTTCGGTCCGTTACTGAGCGAATAGGTCCGGCGCACCGGTTCGGCGATCCCTGGAATTTCAAGCTCGATTGGCAGGTATTGCCCGGGCTCGAACCCAGCCAAGTGGCCACCGTCGCGAGCTTCGAAAACAAACGAGGCGACATCGACGCTTTCACGGATCTTTTCGATCAGGCGGAGCGATCGGACAGAATCTGCATCCGAAGTCCATCTGAGGCTGACTGCCGCGCGGATTTCCACGACCTCGTCAATCTCCAGTGTCACCAGCCGCCGCGCCCCCGGGAAATTTGTGATCTCATCGCTGGCCCAGTCGATCGAGGCGACGCCGGTCAGTTGCAGCAAGCTGCCGCTTTCGAAATCGACGAACAGAAATCCCGCCCTTGGGTCGAGCAACAGGTTGCCGATAGTGTTGAAGTGGTTATTGCCGGCATAGTCGGGAAACCGCAGCCGCCGGTTGTCCAGAACCTGCACGAAACCACGGTCGCCACCGCGATGGGACGCATCCATCCCGTAAGTCGGGCTTTCGCCCTCTTCGCGATAGCCGCTGGCGATAAAGAAAGTATCGGCTGTTTCGATCCACCGGACCTGATCCGGCGTCAAGTATTGGCCGAGTGTTGTCGGTCCGGGCCTCGAGTCATCAACCCGGTGCCACGCGCGTTCACGGATATACTGCGGGCAGTTGCCAAAGGTCTGGTCAACATGAAAATCAAAACCGGTCGGAGTGACGCGTTCGGCGCGGCCATTGATACGGTTGCGCCGACGCGTGGCCAGTTCAATACCAAGGATGCCAACATCACTTTTGGGGTGAAGGGCACCGTGCAATGCATCGCCTTGGGTTGGCAAGGCAGTAATGGAAAGCGTTTTGTTATCTGGTGCAGAGACGAACCCGTCTGGCCCTTCCAATAACGTAACCCAGGGCCGACCTTGCGCATCGCGCGCAGCCATCACGAGAAACGGCAGGGCGGTATGAAAATCCCGATGCTGTTCGGGCATGTGGTCGCGGACAACTTTCCGTGCCCAGTGTTCGATGTCGCGGACACCCAGCCGCGCCTGCGCCATGTGTTCACCCCGATGAAAAGGGGAAGTGCTGCTGTCGCTGGGTTCGATGGAAATCATGGGGTCTCTCCTGGGGCGGCACGGTTTGGACGCATGCGCCCGGTCCTGACGGCCGGGCGCGCTCTGGTGTCAGGCGGCGAGGCCGACCTTGGTGCTTTGCATGGCCACAAAGCCGGGCAACGCCTCAACCCGGGCCAGCAGGGCACGGATATTGGGATAATCATCCAGTGAAACGTTTCCCTCAGGCGCATGGGCCGAATAGCTGTAGATCGCGACATCAGCGATGGATGGGCTGGTTCCGACCAGCCAGTCGCGTCCGTTCAAATGCGCCTCAAGCCGGTCAAAGGCGGATTTGGCGATGGCCTTGGCACGTTCTGCATCCAGTTGAGCGCCAAAAACGGTGATCAATCGTGCTGCCGCAGGGCCGTGGGCGATGTCGCCGGCGGCCAGCGACAAGAACTTCTGAACTTCCGCCTCGCGCACCGGATCAGTCGGCAGCCAATCAGGCGCGTATTTCCGCGCAAGGTACACGAGGATAGAGTTGGAGTCGGCGATCGCGATTTCACCGTCCTCAATCACCGGCACCTGCCCGGCAGGGTTCAGGGAAAGAAACGGCTCTTTCTTGTGTTCGCCAGACAGCAGGTCGACATCGATCAGCTCGTGATTGATGCCACCAAGCTTGGCGAATAGTTCCACCCGGTGTGAATGCCCGGACAAGGGATGACGGTGGATACGGATGGCGTTTGGCATGTCAGTTTCCTTTCGGAGGAGTTTCCTGGGAGCGAGCTGGCGATGTTCGTCAGCGGTCACTGGCTAGAACATGGCAAAACCTTTTTTAGTTATAATCCTGCGTTTTATTCAGTAACTATGAACAAATTGGGTATAATTGACCAAACACCAACCTGACGAAGGAGCGCTGCGTTGGATACAATTGACACGATGCGGGCATTTATGGCGGTTGCTCATGAGGGCTCGTTCACTGCCGCGGGGCGGCGGCTGGGCCTGTCTACCAAACTGGTCAGCAAGTATGTTGCCCAGTTGGAGGCCAAGCTATCGGCGCAACTGTTCAACCGGACAACCAGAAGCGTTTCACTGACGGACGTCGGCATCGCGTACCTTGAACGCTGCCGCCCGATCGTGGAACAAATCGACGAGCTGGAAGACCTTGTTCAGGAGCGGCAATCGGCACTGGCCGGGCCAATCCGAATAACCGCACCAACCGGGTTCGGCAGCATCAACCTGACTCAGGCTTTGGCTTCGTTTCTGCGGGCGCATCCGAAGGTCGATATCGACCTTAAACTGTCGGACTCGCGCGTGGCGCTTGTTGAAGAGGGGTTCGATCTTGCCATACGGATCGGGGTGTTGCGGGATTCGACCCTGATTGCGCGGAAGCTGTCCGATATGCCGCTGATCGTCTGCGCGTCGCCTGATTATCTGGCGGAAAGGGGGCGTCCGGGTGATCCGATGGCACTGGCCACACATAACTGCCTGATTGACGAAAATCCAGCCGACGCAACAGCATGGAGGTTTCGAGCCGGGACAAGGGATATTGTGGTCAAGGTGGCGGGAATGTTTCATGCCAATGCCCCGGCGGCGATTGCCAACATGGCGATTGCCGGGCTGGGTATTGCGCGTTGCCCGCACTATGTGATTGCCCGCAGTCTGGAAGAGGGTACCCTGGAGCACCTGTTTCAGGACTATGAAACGGAAAACTTCGGCCTCTATGCGCTCTATCCACCCAATCGTCACCTGACGGCCCGGGTGCGCGCGTTGATTGATTTTCTGGCGCAGCATTTTCGATCAGGCTGACATCCAGCAGCTGAAACGGATCCACAGTCCAGCCACAACCGCGGTGGTTGTTCCGCAAAGTCTTGAGAAAGTTAGGCAGAGCTTTCGTTTTGGTGCATGAGATGAAGAGTATTTCCCGCTTTGTCTAAAGCGCGGTAGAGATCCATCCATTCTCCATGCACACGGACCTATGTGGCGTCCATGCGCCAAGAATTCAGTGTAGGACGCTTCATCGATTGCGCGCACTGCGATCACCGGCGAAAACCGCGTGACCCACATGTTCTATGTAGCATGGTCCACGCGCAATCCCCGTTGTGCCATGACTTCCTCAAGGCCGCGACAGAAAACAGTCTACCTCAGTAGAAATACACCGCGTACAAAGCCACACCTTTGGGAAAATGGTGGCTTTTCAAGAAGATCACATTGAAACCCATTCGCTGCGGCTTCGAAGGCAAAGAGAAACCGAATACAGACTTTCACCAACTTCGCTCGAAAGCTTGACACCCCCGTCGCTGTTAGTCTGCCTTGGCGGGCAATATCCGGCGCCGCCAGACGCAGGCACCGGGCAGCGATGATGTCGAGCGTCTACATCAGATCGTTTTCCACGTCTTCCGCAGATATTCCCAATGCATCCAGACCATTCTCAAGGTGGTCAGACATATGCGGTGTTCCGATCAGGTAGTCTGCACAAGGGGTCGATGCCTCGGACTTGGCGGTGGCGATGGCCTCGGCCAGATCTTCCGCAAAAAAGCTCTCGCGCCCGATCCACATGATGGCTACCAGTTCAGCCTGCTCGTCTTCGCTCATGCGGTCGATGAACGCCCGCAATTCGCCCTCGGCGCGGTTCAGTTCGCGGCCCATCATGGCGACCTGGGCGACTTTTCTTGCCGAGATTTCCATCATCTCTTCGACTCCTTGTGTTCGCGGTTGTTACGCCATCACAACCACCGACAGGGGCCCGCGTCTTTGATCTTGAACAAACAGGCTGGTCACTGCCCCACACGCGTTACTGGGTGATCAGGCACCGGTTCCCTGCGAAACGGACGGAAGGCGGCTTTTTTCAGCCACAACCTGAAGGCCTGCCAGAGGATCAGCGCAAAAATGCGACGCGAGCCGAAAGGGCGACGCAGAAAAGACCAAAGGATCACCCGGCTGGTCAATGGCTGGCGCGGTCCGGTCAGTGTCGCGATCAACCCGCCATCCGCGCGCGTGTAATCGATCCACACACCGACCCGATCCGGGCTGTAGTCGAAGCGGAACGTATAGCTGCCTTCAATCTTCTGGAAGGGCGAGACATGCATCACCTTTTCGGCCGTCAATCGGTCGGTTGGTCTGATGGTCGAAAAGTCCGGCTTATGGCACAGATAGCTGTGGCGCGTTCCAAAGGTGTTCGTCACCTCAGCCACCACGGCGTAAAGCTGATCATCGCGGTCAAAGCAGAACCAGAAACTGACGGGATTAAATACGTGGCCCAGCACCCTTGGCTGGGTCAGCAGCATGACCTGCGCGGGTTGCGGAATGTCCATCTCGGTAAATCGCGCGCGCAGCCAGGCGGCACCATGGCCTTGACCCGGCTCTCCTCCGTGATCGCGGGTTCGCCAGTTGGTGACATTCTTCCGGTCCATTGAAAACAGAAAAGGCGTGGTCAACCGGGCTTCGGGATCAAACAGGATGTAATCGACAGAATACCGGAAGGCGTTGTCGATTGCCCCCTTGCGGCCGTGATAGGTGTGGCCTGCAACATGATCTATCGTTTTTGCCATCCGATGTCTTCTGGTCCTTGCACACCCGCCAGAGCAGTCGTGATTTCTTTATTGCCGCTGGTGTTCATATTACGAGACTTGGCCGGGAGCGGATCAAAATGTTCCGACAAAGTGATCCGGCTTGGGACATGCGCCGTATTGTGGTTATGTTTACCCAGATCAATACAGCGACCTTGGACGGACCAGCGGTTGAAACACCCGCCCCTCAACCTTGGCGCATCAACAAACGCACCAAGGGTAGGCGGGTGAACGACATCAACGGCAAGCGCGAGACCAGGGCCGAATGGGTGGACCACGTCAGACGCATCCGGGATGCGCAGGATCAGGCGGCATTTGCCGAGCTGTTCCAGCACTTCGCGCCGCGTATCAAGGCGTTCCTGATGAAGTCAGGGGCGGATGCCGCCATGGCAGAAGAATGCGCACAAGAGGTGATGGCGACCTTGTGGCACAAGGCCCACCTGTTCGACCCGACGCGTGCCACCGTGGCCACATGGGTGTTCACCATCGCACGGAACAAGCGCATTGACGTGCTGCGCAAGCAACGCCGCCCTGAACCCGAAGATCTGGGTTGGGGGCCCGAGGCTGAGCCCGATCAGGATGACGTCATCGCGCTGCAACAGGAAACCGCGCAACTGCGCACCGCCTTGAAAGCGTTGCCGGATGCACAGCGGGACCTGATCGAGAAGGCATATTTCGGCGACCTGAGTCACCGGGAAATCGCATCGCAGACCGGGTTGCCGCTGGGAACGATCAAATCACGGATACGGCTGGCGCTGGACCGCCTGCGCCACGCGATGAACTGAGATGAGTAAAATGAGCAAGTTGATCAAACATCACCTGACAGATGACCTGCTGATGGCTTATGCCGCAGGCAGCCTGCCCGAAGCCTTCAACCTGATGGTCGCCACGCATTTGTCCCTGTGCGACCACTGCCGTGCGCGCGCCGAAAGCTATGACGCCATTGGCGGGCAAGTTCTGGACGAGCAGAGTGAGGGTGTCAGCATGAGTGAGACTTCACTGGCGGCCACGATGGCTTTGATCGCCCAGGGCGCACCAGCGCCCAAGCCCGTTCGCCCGGGATGTGCAGTTCTGCCAGCCCCGTTGCAGGATTACGTGGGCGGAACAGTCAAGGACATCCGCTGGAGGTCGATAGGTATGGGTGTCAAACAGGCGATCCTGCCGACCACCAAAGACGCCACCGCCCGCTTGCTGTTCATTCCGGCCGGTGCTGCCGTGCCGGATCATGGTCACAACGGCATGGAGCTGACAATGGTTCTGCAAGGGGCTTTCTCGGACGAGGTTGACCGTTTTGCCCGTGGCGATGTTGAAATCGCTGACGAGGATCTGGAACACACACCCGTCGCGGATATCTCGGAAGATTGCATATGCCTGGCGGTTACGGACGCGCCGCTGAAATTCAACAAGCTGATGCCGCGCCTGTTCCAGCCCTTTCTGCGTATCTGAACCCTTGCAGGCGCTGGCCCATCAAAACCGGCCCGGTGCCGGTTCAGTTCTTCAACAGGGTGTTCAGCCTTCGTGACGTGCCAGCGGCACAACCTCTGTTTCAGTATCGGGCGCGATTTCTTCGAAGTCGAAATTATCCAGCCGCTGCGCCCGGCGGCCGGCCTTTTCGGCACTAATCTTGATTTCCGAGATATCCTTGGCCGCCTGACCGAAGTGACGGTCGAGGTTTGAAACGCGGTCGCCCAGACGGTCCACATCCTTGTGCAGCAATCCCAGTTCTTTGCGGATCGCACCGGCCTGTTCACGCATGCGCGCATCTTTCAGGATCGCCCGCATCGTGTTCAGCGTGGCCATACAGGTGGTGGGCGAGACGATCCAGACCCGGGCAGCGAACCCTTCGCGCACCACATCGGGCAGGCGGGCGTGCAGCTCGGCATAGATCGCTTCGGACGGGACGAACATCAGGGCACCATCAGCGGTTTCCCCGTCGAGGATGTATTTCTCGGAAATCGCCTTGATATGCACTTTCACGGCAGCGCCAAAAGCCCGCAGACATCTTTCAACATCTGCCTTGCTCTGCGCGGCGGCAAGTGCTTCGAAATCCTCAAGCGGGAATTTCGCGTCAATCACGATCGGGCCGGGCGGGTTCGGCAGATGCACGAGGCAATCTGCACGCCTGCCGTTCGACAAGGTGGCCTGCAGCGAATAGCTGTCTGCGGGCAGTGCCTTGGACACGATATCGTTCAGCTGAATCTCACCAAACATCCCGCGCCGCTGTTTGTTTGACAGGATATCCTGAAGGCTGAGAACATCGCCCGACAGTTTCGTGATATTGTCCTGCGCCTTGTCGATGGCGGCCAGACGCTCCTGCAACTGCGTCAGTGATGTCGCCGTCTGCTTTGACGAACCGTGCAGGGTTTCCTTCATCCGTTCCTGCATTTCGGCCAGCGCGCGCGCCGATTTCATCGCGTTGTCCGCCAGCCGGTCATTCATCTGCTGCTGGACCGAGGACAAGCGCGCCTCGACCGTCTGGATCACCTGCACCTGCGCGTTGGCCTGCGTGTCCGAGACATGCTGCAAGCCGCCGCGCAACTGTTCCTGCCCCTGCCCCAGCTGCTGCACATGCTGACCCAGAAGCGCCATCTGCCGCGCCAGCGGTTCCGCCATCCGGGCCGAGCGATTGGCTGCGCGCAACGACAGGAACAGCAGCAGCAGGATCAGCGCGACTGTTCCGCCCGCAACCAGAATCACGGGATCATTCAGCGCTATTTCAATACCTGCAATCTGGATCATGGGGTTCAGTATGTTCTCGTTTTGTTTCTGTCTTCTTAAGGCCTGTTTGACACCAAATCAACTGCGCCCGAACAGGCGTTCGATATCGCTTAGCTTCAGTTCCACATATGTGGGTCGCCCGTGATTGCACTGGCCGGAATGCGGCGTCGCCTCCATCTCGCGCAGCAGGGCGTTCATTTCCTCGGCCCGCATCCGGCGGCCGGACCGGACCGAGCCGTGGCAGGAAACCCGGCTGAGGATCGCCTCGATCCTTGCCTGCACCATCTGTGTTTCGCCCTGATCGGCCAGTTCGTCGAGGATATCCAGGATCATCGCGCGCGCATCGACCTCGCCCAGAATGGCTGGGGTTTCGCGCACGGCAATTGCGCCTCCGCCAAAGGGTTCGATGGTCAGCCCCAAACGGGACAGATCATCACAGACCGCCATCAGACGGGCGCAGTCGCCTTCGGACAACTCAACAATCTCAGGGATCAAAAGTGCCTGCGCCGCGACGCCTGTCTCGGCCATCTGTGTTTTCAGCTTTTCATAGACCAGCCGTTCATGCGCGGCGTGCTGATCAACGATCACCATTCCATCGGCAGTCTGGGCGATGATGTAGTTTTCATGCACCTGCCCGCGCGCAGCGCCCAGCGGAAGGTTTTGCGCATCAGGCTCCTGACCCTGTGATACGGGTGCAACCGGGGTCGGATCGACAATGCTGCCGCTGTAATCATGCGCCAGTTCCGCAAAACCCGGAGCCTGCGCCCGGTACGCGGCCTGGCGCGCTGCGGGCGACGGGCGATCCATCTGATAGACCCGCGCTGGTGCAGACTGCGCAGGCTCCGGTCTCATTGCACCCAGGGTCGCATTGGCCACGGTCGATGACGCACGATGCCCTGCCTCGGCCAAAGCGTGGCGCAGGCTGGACACGATAAGCCCGCGCGCAACGCCGGGATCGCGGAACCGGACCTCGGACTTGGCAGGGTGAACGTTCACGTCAACCAATGTCGGGTCGCAGTCGATGAACAATGCCGCGGCCGGGTGACGGTCCCGGCTGAGGAAATCGAAATAGGCCGCCCGCAAAGCGCCGGTCAGCATCTTGTCGCGCACGGGACGCCCGTTGACGAAAAGGTACTGCGCCACCGCAGCGCCACGGGAATAGGTCGGCAGGGCCGCATAACCAAAAAGCCTGAGACCGTCGCGCGTGGCATCGATCCGCAGCGCATTCTCGGCAAACTCGCGCCCTATCACACGGGCAAGACGGGCGTGCAGGGCATCAAACAGGTCGCCATTCTCGCGATCCGCGCGGAAGATAACACGGCCTTCGCCACCGCCCGAGACATCGCGCAGGGTAAATGTGACGGATGGTTCGGCCATAGCCAGCCGTTTCACCATGTCCGTGATCGCCTGCGCCTCGGCCCGGTCGGTGCGCATGAATTTCAGCCGTGCGGGGGTGGCGAAGAACAGATCGCGCAGCTCGACCACCGTGCCCGCGCGCAGGGCGGCAGGCTTGACCGAACCCATCTTGCCACCCGCAACATGGATCTGCGCCGCGTCCGCACCGGGCACGCGACTGGTTATGGTCAGGCGTCCGACAGCCCCCAACGAGGGCAAAGCTTCGCCTCGAAACCCGAAGGTGTGGATATTCAGCAGGTCCGATCCGTCGATCTTTGATGTGGCATGGCGCGACAGGGCAAGCGGCAAATCTTGGGCCGGGATGCCGCACCCATCGTCGGTCACGCGGATCAGTGTCTTTCCCCCGTCGGCGATTTCGACGGCTACACGCGCGGCCCCAGCATCAAGCGCATTCTCGACCAGTTCCTTGACCGCCGAGGCCGGGCGTTCCACCACTTCACCCGCCGCAATACGGTTGATGGCAGCATCGTCAAGCTGTCTGATCACGGGGCGATTTTCGCTGATATTGGGGTTTGTCTGCGCCATACCCCTAGACCTAGCACAACCGCGCACGATTCTGCCACCGGTTTGAGCATGTCTTCTGATCGGAAAGGGGCGCCCGGATGGCCGTGAATGAATCCCCATTCCGTACCATCCGGGCCTACCAGAGTGAGTGGTGTGTTCAGCTAATCAATGGGCAGCCTCTAGCACGAGACTTCCCAAAAATCTGCTTAAGATTAACCTTAACGGCATCTGGGCAGAGTTTGGCCGATGACGCATGGGCATCTGCGGCAGGAAAATGCCGTCTCAGGCTGATGTCTGAACACCAACACGTGTGCGGCATGGGCCAAACATGGCCGCCAGTGCCAGGATCAGCCCGGACATCGTTGCGATCATCCCCGCCGCACTGACCGCATCCGCTGCACCCAGCCACAGGGGTCCGTAGCCTGCCAGCACATACCCTGTCACGGCAGAGGTTATAGCGATCACGACACTCCAGCCAATCTGCGCCTCAAGCCGGTTGGTCAGCATCCGCGCGGCTGCCGGAGGGCAAATAAACATCGCGATCACGATGATCGAGCCCACAGCGTCAAAAGCGGCAACCGCCGCGATGGCTGCAGTGATGACGAGCGCCATACCCAGAAGTCCCGTGCGAATACCAATCGTGCGGGCGAAACCTTCGTCAAAGGTGGAAATTTTCAGCGGCCGCCAGAACAGCCATGTGAACAGCATCACTCCGACCAGTGTCAGCGCTATACGGGGCAGTTCCGGGGGCAATCCGGCAAGGGCCTGAGCGTCCAGCACCGAGGACCACCCGGTCGCGTCCAGCCAGATCAGGCTTTCGAGATTGCCGTAAAGCGCGTGTTCCACATCCAGATGCACGGTTGACGTATCCGTCTGCTCTAGCAGCAGGACGCCTGCCGCGAACATGGTGGTAAAGACCACGCCCATGGCGGCCCCGGGTTCGATCTGCCCCAGTCGGCGAATGGCCTCGATCAGGACAACAGCCAGAACCGCGGCCCCTGCCGCGCCCAACATCATCGGCCAAGTGGATATGGCCCCTGTCAGCAGAAACGCAACAACGATACCCGGCAGCACCACATGGCTAATCGCATCGCCGATCAGCGCCTGTTTTCGCAACACAAGAAAGTTGCCGGGCAAGGCACAGGCGATGGCCGCACATGTTCCGATCAGCAGCGGCGTCAGAGACAGCGGGACGAATTCTTCACCACTCATGCCGGTATCCCCTGCGGCCCGCCAATCTGGCGGTCGATCTCATCAATCTGGTCCCGTGTCAGAACAGACTCGATATCGCGCAATCCGTCATAGAGCGCAGCTGTCGCCTCGTGCGCCTGATCGGCACGCACGATTTCCCATCGCTTTTCATCCCGCAGGGCTTTGGCCGCGCGGGCCTTGCCGGTGTCCGTCGCCACGCCATCCGCCCGGACCAGCCCGGCACGCCGCAGCAAACGCAAGGTCAGGGGCTCATAGATCTTCTGCCCTTGCGCCATCGCCAGAAGTCCCTGACGAATATGCACCCGGCGCTGAAACCGCAGATGCCGCAGCACCGCCGCCAGAACGCCGCGCACTGGGGCGAAGAAGAGGGAGGCGAGGAAAAAGGCAAAGCTGACCAGTACGATGATCGGGCCGGTTGGAAGATTGGGCGCAGATGCGGATATGGCAGCGCCGATATATCCGGCCAGCCCACCGGCCAGCCCGGCCAACAGAACAACGCGTTCCGAGCGGTCAGACCAGAACCGGGCGGTCACTGCCGGAATGATCAGCAACGCCACGATCAGGATCAGGCCGACGATTTTCAGGCCGACCACGGTCACGGCCATGACCAGCCCCATCATGGCCAGGTCGATACGATGCACTGGCAACCCGCGCGCCGCTGCGTATTCGGGATCGAATGCGACAAGGGTCATCGGACGGCGGATGATCAGCACCAGCGCCAACGTCAAGGCGCCACCAAGTGCGATGATCACCGCATCGGCCCACAGCATTCCGGCGGTTGAACCCAACAGGAAACCTTCCAGCCCGGCCTGACGGCCAACCCCCATGGTCTGGATGACCGTCAGCAGCACGATCCCAAAGCCGAAGAACACGGACAGAACCGCACCGATCGCGGCGTCCTCGGCCAGGCGGGTGCGCCGTGTCAGCCAATTCATGCACAACAGACCAACCCAGGCGGAAATAGCGGACCCCACCAAAAGGCCCGGCAGGTTGCGCCCGTCCCCGCCCAGCGCGACCAGCACCATGAAAGCGATACAGACGCCCGGCAGGGTTGCATGGCTGATTGCGTCGCTGACAAGGGCGCGCTTGCGCAGAAACAGGAATGTCCCCGTCACGCCCGCCGACACGCCCAGCAATGTTGCACCGATGGCAACCAGCGTGGCGTTATAGCCAAGCTGAAGGGTCAGAGCATCCCAAAGCATGAACTATCCCAGCGCGCGTGAAATCTGATCGATCTGCGCCGTTGCCAACCTGCCACCATAGGCCGATTGCAGCGATTCCGCCGTGAACGCCTCGGCCACCGGCCCCTCGGCCACCTTGCGGGTATTGATCAGGAAAACGTGGTCGAAATAGTCGGTCACGGTGGCCAAATCGTGATGCACCACAACGACTGTCTTACCGGCCTCTTTCAGGGATTTCAGCACCGCGATGATGGCTTTTTCGGTGGCGGCGTCGACACCGGCAAACGGCTCGTCCAGCAGGTACAGATCAGCATCCTGAGCCAGAGCACGCGCCAGAAACACACGCTGTTGCTGGCCACCGGACAGCTGGCCAATCTGGCGATCCGCGAAATCGCGCATACCCACACGGTTCAGGCAATCCATCGCACGGGCCTTGTGGCGCGCGCGCAAGCGGCCCAACAGGCCCAGTTCACGAGACAGACCCATCAGAACCACGTCGATCACCCGTGTCGGGAAATCCCAGTCCACACTGGCACGCTGGGGAACATAGGCAACACGCGGGCGCTGCGAATTCAGCGGCTGACCAAATACGGTCACCTGCCCCGACAATGGCGTAACGATGCCCAGCGCCGCCTTGAGCAGCGTTGATTTTCCAGCGCCGTTTGGCCCGATAATGGCGGTCATCGCGCCAGGCGTAACCGTCATATCAACCGAAAAGACCGCAGGTTTTTGCCCGTAGGAAACCGTCAGGCCCCGAACAGCCAGAGGGCTGTTATCCAGGTTTTGTTCCTGGACCGTCACACCTTCGTTGCTGATCAGCCCCAGCATCTCTCAGAACCCCGCTGACAGTTTGCCGTTCATGCCGCGATCGGGAACTTCTCCGCCCAATGCGCCTGCGATGACGGTGATATTGTGATCCAGCATCCCGATATAAGTGCCTTCATAGGTGCCGTCCTCGCCCATGGCGTCCGAGAACAACTCGCCCCCGACCTTCACTTCGTGCCCTTTGGCTGCGGCCCCTTCGATCAGCGCGCGGATCGACCTGTCAGAAACCGAGCTTTCGACGAAGACCGCCGTGATCCGGCGATCAACCAACAGGTCAACCAGCTCTCCGATCCGGTTCAGGCCCGCCTCGGATTGGGTCGAGATGCCCTGAATGCCCAGAACCTCGAACCCGAAACTTTCACCGAAATAGCCAAAGGCGTCGTGGGCTGTGACCAGAACCTTGTTGTGGTCCGGTACCGAAGACAGGGTTTTCTCGGCATAGGCCGTCAGACGGTCTATGTCGGCCAGATGGGTTTGTGCATTGGCCGCAAAAACCTCGGCTGCTTCGGGGCGTGCCTCCGTCAGCGCACGCTGCACTTCCACAACTACCTTGCGCCACAGCGCGGGTGTCATCCAGACATGCGGATCATACTTGTCGGCATAATCATCATGCGCACGCAGCATGGACTTATCTACGCCCTCTGCAACCGCAATGACGGTCCGTTTCCGCTCGAGATCATGAAAGAAGTCTTCCATTTGCGCTTCGAGATACAGGCCGTGCCACAGAACCAGGTCTGCCCGTGTCATCGCAACAATATCGCTGCGCGTCTGGCGATAGGCATGGGGATCAACGCCGGGGCCCATAAGCCCTCTGACCTCAACCAGATCACCACCGACCTGACGGGCCGCATCTGCAATCATGCCCGTCGTGGCCACCACTTTCAGCGGTGCCCCGGCAAACGCCATGGCTGGCACCGAAAGGGCCAGAGCCAAAAATGCAAGGCAATGCCGACGAATCATTTCCAACCTCGATTTGGATACGTGTAGGATCAAATATGAGAACCATTCGCAACTAAGTCAACGCTAATGAGAATTATTCGCAAGAAAACCTCAATTATTTGTCCAAATGGTCAAAAATATTCGATCATTGCGCCGGAACACCTTCCATTCCCGGGCCACCCGTGCGATTTTGTCGCAAACCTCCCAAAGGACGTAACCATGGATACGCAGAGCTCAGAAAGCCCCGTGCGCACCGCGCATCTGCCGCAAGTGACCGAACCCCGGAACCCAGGAATGGAACTGGATCTGGACTGGGTGCGCGCCGTTCAGGCCAATACTTCCGCGATTGAACGCCGTGCGGCCACATTGCCGGGCCGCCGTTCGGTCAAGAAGGAATATCAGGCTGCGTGGCTGCTGAAAGCCATCACGATGATCGACCTGACCACGCTGTCGGGCGATGATACGGTGGGCCGTGTGCGCCGCCTGTGTGCAAAGGCCCGTCAGCCGGTTGCGCCTTCGGTCCTTCAGGCGCTGGACATGCCGCCGATCACGACCGGGGCGGTTTGTGTCTATCACGACATGATCGAAACCGCCGTGGACGCCCTGAAAGGCACTGGCATTCCGGTCGCTGCCGTGTCCACCGGCTTTCCCGCAGGCCTGTCCCCGTTCCATCTGCGCGTGGCCGAGATCGAGGAAAGCGTGAAGGCCGGGGCCGAGGAAATCGACATCGTAATCTCGCGCCGTCACGTGCTGTCGGGGGACTGGCAGGCCCTGTATGATGAGATGAAGGCGTTCCGCGTGGCTTGTGGCGATGCCCATGTCAAAGCCATTCTTGCGACCGGAGAATTGGGTAGCCTGCGCAATGTCGCGCGCGCCTCGCTGGTGTGCATGATGGCCGGGGCGGATTTCATCAAGACCTCGACCGGCAAGGAAAGCGTCAACGCCACCCTGCCCGTGTCGCTGGTGATGATCCGCGCAATCCGCGATTACTATGACCGCACCGGATATCGGGTCGGCTACAAGCCTGCAGGTGGTATTTCGAAAGCCAAGGACGCGCTGGTTTATCTGTCGCTGATCAAGGACGAGCTGGGTGACCGCTGGCTGGAACCGGATCTGTTCCGCTTTGGCGCCTCATCGTTGCTGGGCGATATCGAGCGGCAGTTGGAACATTATGTCACCGGGGCTTACTCGGCTGGTTACAGGCATTCGATGGGCTGAGCCCGTGGGTATGTCTGGACAGTGAGTATTTGGGAAAAGATGAAGTCATGACAGTCAAAGAGATTTTTGAGACCATGGAATACGGCCCCGCCCCCGAAAGCGCCGCCGAGGCGCTGGCCTGGCTGGTCGATCAGGGCGACAAGTTCGGACACTATATCGATGGTGCTTTCACCAAGCCGGGCAAAGGGTTTGACAGCCGCAACCCGGCGACCGGGGAGGTTCTGGCCAAGCTGACGCAGGCCAAGCAGGCCGACGTGGACGCCGCTGTTGCCGCCGCGCGCAAGGCTCAGCCGAAATGGGAGAAACTGGGCGGCGCGGGCCGTGCGCGGTATCTCTATGCAATTGCGCGACTGCTGCAAAAGCATTCGCGTCTGTTTGCGGTGCTGGAAAGCCTCGACAACGGCAAACCGATCCGGGAATCGCGTGACATCGATATTCCGCTGGCGCAGCGGCATTTCTATTACCACGCCGGTATGGCGCAGCTGATGGACAGCGAGCTGCCCGACGCTGAAGCGTTGGGTGTGTGCGGTCAGATCATCCCGTGGAACTTCCCCCTGCTGATGTTGGCGTGGAAGATCGCGCCAGCGCTGGCGATGGGAAATACGGTGGTTCTGAAACCCGCTGAATATACCTCGCTGACGGCGCTGTTATTTGCCGATATCTGCACACAGGCCGGTCTGCCGAACGGTGTCGTCAACATCGTCACCGGAGACGGTGCCGTGGGCGAGATGATCGTGGCCTCGGACGTGGACAAGATTGCCTTTACCGGCTCGACTGTTGTGGGCCGCCGCATCCGTGAGGCCACTGCCGGATCTGGTAAGGAACTGACATTGGAGTTGGGCGGAAAATCCGCGTACATCGTCTTTGATGACGCCGATATCGACTCGGCCATCGAAGGGCTGGTGGATGCGATCTGGTTCAATCAGGGTCAGGTCTGCTGTGCAGGTTCGCGCCTGCTGGTGCAGGAAGGCATCGCCGACCGTTTCCACGACAAGCTGCGCGCCCGGATGGACACGCTGCGCGTCGGCAATCCGCTGGACAAATGTATCGACGTGGGCGCGGTTGTGGACCCGGTTCAGTTGCAGACCATCAAAGGAATGGTCGAAAGCAACACAGCGGGCAATGTGCATCAAGCTGCCTGCGATCTTCCCGCAAACGGCTGCTACTACCCGCCAACACTGATCTCGGGGCTCGAGACCTCGGACCCGTTGATGCAGGAAGAGATCTTTGGTCCGGTTCTGGTGTCTTCGACCTTCCGCACACCGGAAGAGGCGGTCGAGCTGGCCAACAACACCCGGTATGGTCTGGCGGCGACCGTCTGGACCGAGAATGTGAACCTTGCGCTGGGTATCGCGCCCAAGCTGGTTGCGGGCGTCGTCTGGGTGAATGCCACCAATCTGTTTGACGCCGCTGCCGGGTTCGGTGGGGTCCGCGAAAGCGGCTTTGGCCGCGAAGGCGGTTGGGAAGGGCTGACCGCCTATACCAGACCCAAGGGTAAGGCCAAGCCGCTGGCAAAGGTCGAGGCAGCCATGGGCGAAGGGGCACCGGTCGACCCGATCGACCGCACTGCCAAGTTGTATGTCGGCGGCAAGCAGGCGCGGCCCGATGGTGGTTATTCGAAACCGGTTTGGGGCAAGTCCGGCCTGCTGGGCCATGTGGGTCTTGCCAACCGCAAGGACGTGCGCAACGCGGTCGAGGCTGCGGCAGGTGCCAAAAGCTGGTCCAGAACCACCGGCCATCTGCGGGCCCAGATCCTCTATTACATCGGCGAAAACCTCTCGGCCCGTGCCGGTGAATTCGCGGCGCGGATCGACGCCATGACCGGCAGGAAAGACGGCGCGAAAGAAGTTGAGGCTTCGATCCAACGCCTGTTCACTGCTGCCGCCTGGGCCGACAAGTATGACGGCCAGGTGCATGGCGTTCCGATCCGGGGCGTGGCCATCGCCATGAAGGAACCCGTTGGCGTGATCGGTGCGCTTTGCGCGGATGAAGCACCGCTGCTGGGTCTGGTCTCGGCTATGGCGCCTGCGATTGCGATGGGCAACCGGACGGTTCTGGTGGCTTCTGAGCCCTACCCGCTGGCGGCGACGGATTTCTACCAGATCCTTGAGACTTCGGACGTCCCTGCCGGTGTGGTCAACATCCTGACGGGCAGCCATGCGGAACTGGCGAAACCGCTGGCCTCGCATCTGAATGTCGACGCGGTCTGGTCGTTTTCGTCCACCGACCTGTCGAAAGAGATCGAGGTCGTTTCAGCCGGGAACCTGAAGCGGACCTGGGTCAATAACGCGACGGCATTTGACTGGAGCATGGACCATTCCCGCCGCTTCCTTCAGGCTGCAACCGAAGTCAAAAACATCTGGGTGCCCTACGGCGAGTAGGGCTCCCTGCCCAGGGAGGCCTACATGGATTTTTCGGGAAAAACCGTCATCGTCATCGGTGGCACCAGTGGCATCAACCGGGGCATCGCCGAGGCCTTCGCGGCCTCGGGTGCGAAACTGGCCGTGGCCAGCCGCTCGCAGGACAAGGTCGATGACACCATCGCCGCGCTGAAAGCCGCAGGCGCACAGGATGCGATTGGGGTTGCGTTTGATGTGCGCGATGCAGGCGCCGTGGCGGCGGGACTGAAGCAGTTCCATGACGCCTTCGGGGATATCGATGTGCTGATCTCGGGCGCGGCGGGTAATTTCCCGGCGCTGGCGTCCGAAATGTCGGTCAACGCGTTCAAGACCGTGATCGATATCGACCTGATGGGCACGATCCACGTGATGAAGGGGGCGTATCCGTTCCTCAAACGCCCCGGTGCCAGCATCATTAATATCTCGGCCCCGCAATCTTATCTGCCTTATGAGGGTCAAGCCCATGTCTGCGCCGCCAAGGCGGGGGTGGATCAGATCACCCGCACGCTGTCGATGGAATGGGGTGTCGAGGGAATCAGGGTGAACTCGGTTGTGCCGGGGTTCATCGAAGGCACCGAGGGTGCGAAACGCCTTGCGCCCACCAAAAACGCACACGAAGAACTGCGCCGCGACGTGCCGTTGGGCCGCTGGGGCCAGCCGCAGGACGTGGCCAATGCCTGCCTGTTCCTCAGCTCGGATCTGGCCAGCTATATCAGCGGCACGGTTCTGGCCGTGGACGGGGCACTCTATCAGCGCGGATCGGGCAAGTTCGGGCAGATGATGGGCGATATGCTGCGGAGTATGAAAAAGGGGTGAGCCGCAACTCACCCCTTGCAGTTCAGTTGGTAGTTTCCAGCCCAACCGGCTTTCCAACAACAGTGAAATGCAGGCCGTCCGGATCCAACAGTTCGGATGCAACGCGGTTCACATCTTCCAGTGTAACCGCGTTCACCTTGTCATTGCGGGTGGCGATATAATCGATGGGTAATCCTTCCATCTGCATCCCCACCATGATCCCGGCAATCTGCCCGTTGCCGTCAAAGCGCAACGGATAAGCGCCGGTCAGGTAGGTCTTGGCATCGTCCAGTTCCTTCTGCGTCACCCCTTCGGCGGCGGCGCGCGCCCATTCGTTCCGAATAACCTCTATCGCCTCGGCAATGCGGTCATTGGCCGATGACACCGACCCCAAGTAAACCGAGGCCAGATCCTTGGGCACAAGATAGGTTCCAACCCCATAGGTCAGGCCACGCTTTTCGCGCACCTCTTGCATCAGACGGCTTTCGAACCCGCCACCGCCCAGAATGTGGTTCAGGATATAGGCGCCAAAGAAATCAGGATCGTCCCGATCTATTCCGGCATGACCAAACAGCGCGACGGATTGCGGGGTGTCAAACTCGACAACACTGATCCCGCCGGGGATGGTCACGTTGGCCTTGCCCGGGATGGGCTTGCCCGTTTCCGGCAGGTCGGCGAGCAATGTGTCAAGCAATGCGCCCAGTTCTTCGGCCGTGATATCGCCGACGGCCCCCACATAAAGACGATCCTTGGCAAAAACGCTTTCATACGCCGTTACCACGTCATCCCGTGTCAGCGCCGAGACGCTTTCGATCGTGCCCTTGCCTTCCGATCCGTAAGGGTGATCGCCATAGGCCATCTGGGCAAAGTTGCGGCCTGCAATCTCGTTCGGGTCGGTCTGATCTGATCGCAGCCCGGACAGGATTTGCGCGCGCACACGGTCAACCGCGTCCTGATCAAAGCGCGGTTCGTGAATCGTCTCACGCAGCAGGTCGGCAACCTCATCCCGGTTTTCGGTCAAAAATCGTGCGGAAATCGAAACCGTGTCGTCACCGGCGTTATAGCGGAACGATGCGGCCAGAGCCTCAAGCTCGCGCGCATAGGTTCGCGCGTCCATTTCACCGGAACCTTCCTCGATCAGCCCACTCATCAGATAGACCGCGCCGCGCCTGTCCGGGTCGTCCAGCGACGTACCGCCACGGAAGCGCAGCTCAAGCGCGGTGAAAGGGATCGAGTGATCCTCGACCAGCCATGCGGTGATCCCGCCGGGCGAGGTCACTTCTTCAATCTCGATCTCGGCCAAAGCGGGCAGAGCAACCAGACAGGCAATCAGCGTTGCGAGAAACTGTTTCATTGCGTCACCTCATCATCGCGCATCAGCCAGCCGGTGACCGACGCCTCGGGTTGCAGAACGTCACGGGCGGCGGCGATGATTTCGTCTCCGGTCACGGCCTGAAGGATATCGGGCCATGCCTGCACGTCCTGTATTGTCAGGCCGCTGGTCAGGGCGCGGCCATAGCGGTTGCCGATCCCGTCCACATTGTCGCGCGCATAGGTCTGCGCGGCCCGCAACTGCATCTTGATACGGTTCAGATTGTCCTCGTCGACACCTTCGGCAATGAAATCGGCCACGGCCTGATCCATGGCATCTTCGGCCTCTTGCAGGGAAACTCCTTCGGCGGGAACCACCAACAGGTCGAATGTTGTGTCATCCAGCGAGACGTCACGATAGAACGCCCCGGTATAAACAGCCATTTTCTGATCGAATTGCAGCTTTTCGTTCAGGTAAGAGGTCGTGCTGCCCCCCAGAAGTTCCGCCAACAGAAACAGGGCTGCCGCCTTTTCCTGATCGCCCGGATCGCGTTCCGGCGCCAGATAACTGCGCTGGACATAGGGTTGCGCCACGCGAGGGTCCTTGAATGTCAGACGGCGTTCGGCGGTTTGCGGGGGCTCCTGCGACCGGACCCGTTCCGGCAAATCCGCATTGGCCGGGATCACACCGTAATACTGATCGGCCAGAGTGCGGACCTTGGCGGGATCAACGTCTCCGGTGACAACCAGAATAGCGTTATTGGGCGCATAGTGGGTCTGGTAGAAAGACAACGCGTCTTCCAGTTCCAGTTCTTCCATCTCGTGCTTCCAGCCGATGATCGGCACGCCATAACGGTGATTGAGGTATTGTGCCGCGCTCATCTGTTCGCCGAACAGAGCGCGCGGGTTGTTTTCGGTGCGCTGGTTGCGTTCCTCAAGGATCACATCGCGCTCGGTCACGATATCCTCATCGCTCAGGCGTATGTTCCGCATACGGTCCGATTCCATGCGCATCATCAACTCAAGCCGGTCGGCGGCGACGCGCTGGAAATAGGCAGTGTAATCATACGAGGTGAACGCGTTATCGTTGCCGCCATTGGCCGCGACAGTGGCCGAGAATTCACCCGGCGCCAAAGTATCTGTGCCCTTGAACAGCAGGTGTTCAAGAAAATGCGCGACACCCGACGATCCGATCGGCTCATCCGCAGATCCGGCGCGGTACCAGACCATGTGCTGCACGACAGGTGCGCGATGGTCTTCGACCACGACGACATTCATGCCGTTGTCCAAAGTGAATGTGGTGACCGCTTCTTTCCCGCCCCCGGCAAAAGCCGGGGTGGTGGCGATCAGGGCAGCCGACAAGGCCAGGGCCCGAACCATGGGGCATCCTCCGTTTCGTTTCTGTCATTTAAACTACGGTGGTGCGGCCCGGGTTCAAGCCCGATGACGGAAAGTTAAGAATTATTCATTCGGGGGCGAGGTCGGGGTCTCGACCCCGGCCCGGCGGGCGGCATCGGTTTCCGAGAACGGATCGATCGACTGGCGTTCGTAGACCTGACTATAGCGGTCGACAGGGAACAGGCGCAGACCGGTCCAGCGGCCCCGGCGTTTGCGGAATGCGGCATCCTCGGTTTCGACCACCTGCCGCGTATCGGGTGACACGCCATAACGGCTGGACGCCGTCACAAGCGCCGCATCCGACGACGGCACACCAGCGTTGGGGTTCAGGGCGGCGGCATTACCACCCAGCGCGACCACCAAATCGGCTTTGGGGGTCGGGTCTGTCAGATTCCCACCACCCGGCGTGGGTGCCGGCAGGAACGCGTAATCCTGAGGCTGGGTCAGCGGCTTGACCGGCAATACCGAAAATTCATCAGGACCTTGTCCCGGAGGCGCCAGATCCCGCAGTCCGGGATTCGAACATGCCGCGACCGCAGCGGCAACTGTCAGAACAAATATGGCGCGCGGCATCCGCATTGGTGTCTCCAGCCTGTTTCTGGCGCTTTTATCGCATATCATTCCGCGCGTCACGAGGGCTTTTTGCCGTCAAACAAAACCAGCCCCAGCGCTCCGGCGAATATGAACACATCCGCCAAGTTGAACACAAACGGGTTGTTGATGCCACAGCAGGACATGTTCAGGAAATCCAGAACAAACCCATAAAGGAGCCGGTCGACCACATTCGCAAGCGCTCCGCCGATCAGCAGACCGCCACAGAGCAACATGAATTTTGAACGCATCGAACGACCAAGCCAAACAAGAACACCGATGCAGATCGCCACGGATACACCGATCAAAAACCAGCGCGCGGCCTCAGAGTCGCCCTGAAACAGGCCGAAATTGATGCCCCGATTCTCGCCGTATCGGAACACCAGCAGCGGCGGCAGAACATCGATACCGCCGGGCCGTTCAGCAACGCGCAGGACGTGAACGACCAGATATTTGCTGATCTGGTCGATCGCGAAGGCGGCCAAGGCCGCCCAGAGAAGCAGGCGTGACCGCATCAGTGACGGAAATGACGCATGCCGGTGAAGACCATCGCCAGACCGGCCTCATCGGCTGCGGCGATCACTTCATCGTCGCGCATGGACCCGCCCGGCTGAATGACGCAGGTCGCGCCCGCTTCGGCGGCTTCCATCAACCCGTCGGGGAAGGGGAAAAACGCATCCGATGCCACGGCAGAACCGATGGTCAGCGGCTGCGGCAAGCCCAGTGCTTCAGCCATACGTTCGGCTTTCTTGGCCGCGATCAGAGCCGAATCCACACGGCTCATCTGCCCCGCGCCAACACCCACGGTTGCGCCATCCTTGACGTAGACGATGGCGTTGGATTTGACGTGCTTGGCCACTTTCCACGCGAACAACAGGTCATGCATCTGCGCGTCAGTCGGGGCTTTCTTGGTCACGACCTTGAGGTCGTCCATGCCGATAAAGCCGTTATCCTTATCCTGCACCAACAGCCCGCCAGCCACCTGACGGACGGTTTTGCCACCTTCGGTTACATCCGGCAGCGCCTCGGTCGTCAGCAGGCGCAGGTTTTTCTTGGCGGCAAAGATCGCCTTGGCCTCGTCCGAGGCACCGGGGGCAATCACAACCTCGGTGAAGATGCCCGTGATCTCTTGCGCTGTTTCTGCATCCAACGGCTGGTTCAGCGCAACAATGCCACCAAAAGCCGAGGTGCGGTCGCAGTCAAATGCCGCCTTGTACGCCTCAAGAAGGGTTGAACCTGTGGCTACACCGCAAGGATTGGCGTGCTTGATGATGGCGCAAGCCGCGCCTTTCGCCGGATCAAACTCGGCCACCAGCTCAAAGGCCGCGTCCGTGTCGTTGATGTTGTTATAGCTCAGTTCCTTGCCCTGATGTTGAACGGCGGTGGCGACGCCGGGGCGGTTGGTGCCGTCCGTATAGAACGCTGCCTGCTGGTGGCTGTTTTCGCCATACCGCAGGGTCTGCTTCAACTCACCGGCAAATGCGCGGCGCTTTGGGGCGTCCAGTTGCAGCGCATCGGCCATCCAGTTCGACACGGCGGCGTCATAAGCCGCTGTTCGTGCATAGGCCTTTTGCGCCAACCACTGGCGGAAGCCATAGGATGTCTTGCCATAGTTTTCTTCCAGCTGATCCAGCAGGGAGGAATAATCCTCGACATCCACCACCACGTTCACGAAGGCATGGTTTTTTGAGGCCGCGCGGATCATCGCCGGGCCGCCGATGTCGATATTCTCGATACATTCGTCATAGCCCGCGCCCTTGGCGACGGTTGCCTCGAAGGGGTAGAGGTTTACGACCAGCAGGTCGATGGCGCCGATGCCATGTTCCTCCATCGCCGCAACATGGGTGTCATTGTCACGCAGCGCCAGCAACCCGCCATGCACCATCGGGTGCAGCGTTTTGACCCGGCCATCCATCATCTCGGGGAAGCCGGTGATTTCGCTGACATCGCGAACCTCAAGCCCTGCATCGCGCAGCGCCTTGGCTGTGCCGCCGGTCGACAACAGTTCGATCCCGCGCTCGGACAGCGCCTTGCCCAGTTCGATCAGCCCGGTCTTGTCGGAAACGGAAAGCAACGCGCGGCGCACGGGTTGAAGGTCGGTCATGGGTCCAAAGGTCCTTTTGGCGTCAGTCAAACTTGGGCTCGTCCCGGTGCGTATCGCGCACGGCATAGGCTGTATCCTGCGCCTTGCTCAGCGTCCACCGGATGCGCGTCGCATACTCCATTGCGCGGCCAGATAGAACGATCTGTTTTGTCGCGCGTGGCTTTAAACGTCCTTTTTCAAGGTAAACACTTGGTTCGACAGATAATTTTCCCACACCATCATGGCGGAAAACCCAGATCTCGCCGCTTTTGAGCGCCATCGACACTGCCGCCCCGCCCAGATCCAGCGCAGCATCAACGTCAGGATGCAGATGAAAACGGATGTCATAGCCAACGCCCCTGAGGCCCGAGGCGTCCATCGCCCTGTCGAACTGACGCTTGGCCTTGTCGGTTGCGGTCAGCAGAATATCCTCGACCGTCAGCTCACGCCCGTCAAAGCGCAATTCGAATGTGCGCGCGTGGGTCAGCCCGAAGACTTTGACATATCCGTCATGCCCGGCCATGAAACGGATGCCTTCGAACGCATCTTCAAAATCGACCGGAACGTCCCGCGGCGCATCGACCAGCGCCTGACTTTCGCGGCCCGGCAACGGGTTGGCCAACCGCGCGCTCGAGAACCCGTCCAGACACAGGGTTGAGTGAGATGGGGTCGCACGCCCGGCACGGCGCCAATCCAACCCGAAACTGGCCCCCGATCCACAATTCACGATCAAAGGGCGACGCCCCGAGGTCAGCTCGAACGCCAGCGTGGATGCGTGCGCGTTGAATGAGGCCGCTCCGGACGGCGGCGCGCTGGCATCCACGATCACCGTGGTGCGTGCTGCGGACAGGCGGGCATAGCCCATTGGCAGTTCGGTCGCCGCCTTGTGCTTGACGCCACTTTGCGCAAGCGCCTGTTCCAGCCGCCCTTCGACCCCGCGCCCACCGCCGTGAAACCGCGCCAGCGCGCCATCCGCATGGCGCAGACTGCGCAAGGTCGGTGCGATCCGCTTGATCGCCTTGGCCTGCGCAACGGGTGTGCCGCGTCCAAGGTCGCTGAGCGCCGCCGACGTCCAGCTGAGCAGCATGAACACTTCAAGCAGCTCTTCCGGGTTGCGTGTTGGAATACCGCCCTGTGCGTCCACCTGCCGGTCACACTCGCCAGCCAAAGCCCGCAGGGCCGGATCGGCCATCTGCTCCAACCCCTCCAGCGCCAATCCGGCTTGCACAAGACCGGCCAGCGCCTCGAAACGCGGCAACCCGGGCGTCGCGGCCTGCCAGCGTTTGGACAGGAACCATGTTTGCTGCGCCAAAGACCGAAAGAACAGTTTGCTTTGCTTCTCATCTGCCCCGCGCAGCAGAAAGAGTGCGTGGTTGATCCAGCGCATCACTCGCCGCCCGGTCAGGTCAGGCACCCAGCCGGGGCCCTGCCCGCGGCCATGCGCCTCGATCCAGCCCCAGACCCAGCGCTGCGCTTTTTCCCGTGCACGCATATCACCGACGGCGGCCAGATCATCCAGCCATGCAAAACCATGGCGTTCCTCGTCAAAGCCGGCGCTGGGGGCAATGACATCCCACAACGCTGTATCGTCTGCCTCGACCAGATAGCCGGCGAACAAGAGATTCCCCGCAACCAGCTGCCGCCCGCGCGCAAACGAACCAACGGTGCGCGGCTGGGGCTGCGCAACAAACCCCGTAGCTGCCTTTTGCCGTTGGCTGAGACGCGCGTAGAAACGGTTCTGCAACCGCATCCACCGACTGGCCATGGTGTCCGAATTTGACATGCGCGTGTTACTCTGCCCCTTGCGCTCTGCTGGCGCTTGAGACCCAACGATAGACCGCGCCGATCGTCAAGTCATCGAAAAGCGTGCACTCAGGCGGATTTGTTCAGGCAGGCGATATAGAACCCGTCCATACCCCCGCGATCGGGCCAGTAGTCGGGCCGTAGACGCAGGCCGCCTGCCTCGGTGATCCAGTTGTCTTCGATGCCGGAGAGCTTTAGTGCCTCGCGATCAACACGCATGTCCGGATACATGCCCAGCGCGTCTTCGATCTGAACCTCGCCCTCATCCGGCAAAAGCGAACAGGTGCAATAGACCAGCCGCCCGCCAGGTTTCAGCAGCGTCCATGCGTGGGCCAGCATCTGCGCCTGCAATTCGATCAATCCGGCAATTTCCGAGCCATCCTTGGCAAAGGGCAAGTCAGGATGCCTGCGGATCGTACCCGTGGCCGAGCAGGGCGCGTCCAGCAAAATCGCGTCGTACTGACCCTGATGGTCCAGCGCGTCACCCACGATGACTTCTGCCGTCAATCCGGTTCGCGCTAGGTTTTCGCGCACGCGTTCTGTGCGCGCCGCGGATACATCCAGCGCCGTCACATCCGAGCCCGCCGCAGCCAGTTGCATGGTTTTACCGCCCGGTGCCGCGCAAAGGTCCAACACCTTCTCGCCCGCCTTCGGTGCCAGAACACGCACCGGCAGCGCGGCTGCCGCGTCCTGCACCCACCAATCCCCAGCCTTGTATCCCGGCAAGGCCGAGACCTGACCGGCATCCTGAATACGCACAGACCCGGTAGGCAGCTTTTCGCCCGAAGGGCTTTCCGCCCCCGGCTTCAGGGTAAGGTCCAGCGGTGCGCCCGCGAAATGCACCTGTTCCATTCCGGCCACCGCTTCGGCACCCCACGCCGCGATCAGCGGATCTCGCAACCACTCCGGCAGGCGCGGGACACGCATTTTCGGCCATGCTTCGGGACCCTCGGACGCGACCTTGCGTAAAACGGCATTCACCAAGCCTTTCAGACGCCCGTGCTTGCGCGAGCGGCTGATGATTTCAACCATGGAGTTCACCACCCCATGCGCAGCTTCCCCGTTGCACAGCTCGACCGCGCCCAGCCGCAGCGCGTTGTGTACGGTCAGGGCGGGTGTTCGGTTCAGGTGATTGTCCAGCAGACGGTCGGCGCGCTCCAGCCCGCGCAGGGTTTCCGAGGCCAGCCGCTGGGCACGCGCACGATCCTCTGGCCCCAACCGATCCAAAGCGCCCGCAGCGAGGCATTCAGACAACAGGCGGCCTTCGCCCAGAACCTGATCCAACAGATAGATTGCGCTGCGCCGTGCTGCTGTCGCGCTGTTTGTCATGGTACCGCCTTCATGTGACCTGTGCCCGCATTGCCATTGGCGGACGCGGGCGTATATCAAGGCTATGCACGGAAAGGAACCCGATGTCATGAGTGACGACCGCAAAGACCTGCCCCCCGCCGCCCAACGCGCGCTGGCCGAAGCGGAAGAACGCCGCCAAAAAGCCCAGGCCGAAGCCAGGGAAATGCCCAAGGAACTGGGCGGGCGCGATGGGCTGGACCCCGCCCGTTACGGTGATTGGGAAAAGAAAGGCATCGCCATCGATTTCTAGGCCCTCAGCCGCGCAGCGCCTTCAGAAAATCATCGATCAGGGCGCGCTGTTTCCTGGACTGCGCCCTATCTTCGGGCCATGTCAGCCAATACCCGTCCTTGGTTTGCAGCTCTGGCAGCTCTAACCTGCGCAACCGGCCATCCTTTAGATCACCGGACGCCAGCGGAACCGAGCCCAGCACAACCCCCATTCCGCGCCTTGCCGCCGAAACAGCATGTTCCATCGAATCGAAACTGACATGAGATGGCGCGACGTCCCCGTGCCCGTATTTCCGGTTCCACTCGCGCCAGCCCGGACGCTCGCCGCGCAGATCGATCAGGGGGGCACCCCATTCAACGCCGGGCGCGGCCATCGGCACCAGCACCTCATGCGCGATCAATGCCGCGTCGCGCCCGGTCCACACGCCGCGACCATAGCGGATTTGCAGCCAGGTGCGTTCCTCATCCAGCGACGACCGGCGCGCAACCGAGTCGGTCATCACCCGCACCTCGGGGCGCAGATTTCGGAACACAGGCAGGGCTGGTACAACAAGGGCGTGGATGTTTGATGACAACCCGGCGACCCTGAGTTCGCGTGGCGATTTTCCAAACAGATCCTCGGTGTTGCGTTCCAACGCCAGCAGGCTGTCCTGCACCAGCGGCAGATAGCTTTCACCTTCGACCGTCAGCGACACGCCGCGCGCCTCGCGCACAAACAGGGACCGGCCCAGCCACGCCTCAAGATTGCCGATCCTTTGGCTGACAGCGGCCTGCGTCAACCCGAACTCTTTCGCCGCGGCCGAGAACCCGCCAAGCCGCCCAGCGGCTTCGAACACGCGCAACCAATCCAGCGGCGGTAATCCGGTCTTATTCTTAGCCATTAGTTTTTCCAAGCCTCAGCCGAAATAAGGATTAATTGTCGTAATGCCACGAACGGCGTATCTGCTCAACCAAAGCTCGCGCCGAACAGGAGACCCCCAATGCTGCGCACCGCCACCCACGACACCTCGATTGTTACAGTCGCGTTTGACACCGGGGCCAAGGCCCGTTTCCACGCCATCTGGCTGCGCGACAACGCGCTGGACGCTGATACCCGAGCGCCGGGCAACGGTCAGCGCCTGATCACCATCGGCGATATTCCTGCCGACATCTCGGTCAGTTCAGCCGAGGTGGTCGCGGGCGACCTGCAAGTCACGTTCCAGCCTGAGGGCAAAACCGTCACCTTCCCGGCGGACTGGTTGGCCGAAAACAGCTACGACCGCGATCATGACATTGCGCTGGGTCGCATCGCCCCCGGCATCACGACCTGGGAAAGTGGCATCGCCGCGCCCAGCGGCGATTGGAACGAGGTCCATGCCAGCCCGGCGGCCAAGCGCAATTGGCTGGCCGCTGTGGCCGAGTTCGGCTTTGCCAAGCTGACCGGCGGCCCGACCGAGCCTGAATCATTGCTGAAGGTCGCTGACCTGTTCGGCTATGTCCGCGAAACCAATTATGGCCCCTATTTCGAGGTGCGGACCGAGGTGAACCCGACCAACCTTGCCTATACCGGGCTTGGCCTTCAGGCGCATACCGACAACCCCTATCGCGACCCGGTGCCGACCTTGCAAATCCTCTATTGTCTGGAAAACTCGGCTGAAGGTGGAGAGTCCATCGTTGTTGACGGCTTCCGCGCCATCGAAAAACTGCGTGACGCAAACCCCGAAGGCTTTGCCCTGCTGGCTGGATATCCGGCGCGGTTCGAGTACAAGGGCTCGGACGGGGTCTGCCTGCGGTCGCGCCGCCCGATGATCGAGTTGTCGCCGGATGGCGAGTTGATCGGCATCCGCTTCAACAACCGCTCTTCCGCCCCCTTTGTGGATGTGCCGTTTGACAAGATGGAGGCTTATTACGCCGCCTATCGCCAACTGGGAGATATCATCGACGATCCGGCGATGGGCGTGTCGTTCAAACTGGAACCGGGGGAAAGCTTTATCGTCGACAACACCCGCGTCCTGCACGCGCGGCTTGGCTATTCCGGGGCCGGATCGCGCTGGTTGCAGGGATGTTACGCCGACAAGGACGGGTTGCTGTCCACACTGGCGGCGATGGAGATGGCGCAACCGGAGGCGGCGGAATGAAACCTGATTTCTCGACCCTGAACCGGGACAATATCGTCGCCTTCATCGGCGACATCTTTGCGCGCCGCGGCGGTGAAGAATATCTGGGCGAGCCTGTCACCATGGCCCAGCACATGCTGCAAGGTGCAACCATTGCCGAGCAGAACGGGTTGCCCGAGGAAATTATCGTGGGCGCCTTGCTGCACGACATCGGCCATTTCACATCCGAGTTCGGCACCTACCACCCCGACGACACCGAAGACCGTCATCATGAGGACGCGGGCGCCGAGGTGCTGGAGCAGTTCTTCCCCTCGGTCATCACCGATTGCTGCCGCTATCACGTGGCAGCCAAGCGGTATCTTTGTGCCACCAAACCCGAGTATTTCAATCGCCTGTCCGCGGCGTCGGTTCACACGTTGGAACTGCAAGGTGGTCCGATGAGCGCCGAAGAAGTTGCCGCGTTCGAAGCCAACCCGAACCTGAAAGAGATCATTCAGGTCCGCTATCTGGATGAGGCCGGCAAACGCGCGGATATGGAAACCCCGGACTTTGCACATTTTGCGCCGATGGTGCAGCGTATGGTCGACAAGCACATGGAGGCCGCATGAACGCCCCGGAATACATCTTTGAAGCCAGCACCAAACCCTCGCTGCCCTGGCACGAGGTTCCCCTGATCCGCGCGACGGACGCCTCGGTCAAAGGCTATGGGTGTCTGGTCGATGATCCCGAAGGGTTCGAGATCGAGATCACCCGCTGGCCACAACAGGGGTGGCGGCCGATCGATGAAGGCACCGGCGACGAAGGCGGCTGGGTCGAAGGCACCTTTCGTGGTGAGTGGAAGGGCGACGTACTTTATGGCGAGAACGAAGCGGTCAATGGCCACTATGTCCTCGGCTGGTCCACCGATCCGCAGCAGGCACAGACAAGCCGCCAAACAGCGCCCCGCGATCAGGTGCTGCTGTGGCACATGAACTACCACCCGGATGGCGGGCAGATGTTCTGGCCGCTCGACAACAAGCCCTTCATCATTCCTGCTGCATTGCCCGGCGACAACCTGACACCAGAAAAGGTGGTGGCGTTCTGGTGCGACGGTTCGCGCGGGCTGTATATCCATCCCGGTATCTGGCACGAGGGGATATTCCCGGTTGAAGACAACCAGCGGTTCCTCGATCGGCAGGGTGCGGTGCACGCCCGCGTCAGCGCTGATATCGGTCAGGAATTTGGCGTCTACCTCGCCTGCCCGCTGCGCGCCGACAAGATCAGGGATTTGTGATCAGAGCCCCCCGATGAGCAGATCGGCAACGCGCGATCCAAATCTGCGTAGCCAGCAGGTATGGTACGAAGAACGCGAAGTTCTGAACCTGATCGAAAGGGCCCGAGAAATCAGGCTCTGACCCCAACCCGCCGGTCAACAGATACCAAACCGTATAATGCACACGGTAGAGCCACGACCCCAGCGCCAGCCAGAACAGCCGCAGACCCCATGCCCAATGGCCAGCACGATCCGGGATTACAGCCATGCGCGCCACCATCAGAGCTGCAGTGAACAGGCAGAGCCCATACAAGAAAAACGCTGCAGACATCATCGGTCCACCGATCGTTCCCCGCAGGGGGATATAGGTCATTCCTGCCAGCCCGGTGATCAAAGCCGACGCAATCAGAGCCACACCCAAGCCGCGGTGAAACCGATTGTATTTCAGCCGAAGCCCTTTCAGCAGCTGCAGCGGCACAAGAGCCACCAACACCGTTCCGGCAAGGATATGCAACATCATCGCCGCATTAGCGACACTCTGGTCATAGGCAAACAAGTAGCTTTTTTGTGCCGCGCTCTCAGACAGCCCGACGCCGATCATGTCAAACCCCTGCGCGACGAAGGGCAGCAGGGTCAGATAGAACAGGACCAGCACCAATCCGGTCATCACACGTGATGTCAGGTTCCGCATACGCCCGAGTGTAACGCCGTCGAGCGGCCCGTCTATGGCTTACAGCCCAAGCACATCCACCATGTCATATTGACCGGGGGATTTGCCCTGCCCCCACAGCGCCGCTTTCAACGCGCCGCGGGCAAAGATGGCGCGGTCGGTGGCCAGATGGCGCAGGACGATGCGTTCTCCGGGGGCGGCGAACAGGACATCATGTTCCCCCACGATGTCGCCGCCGCGAATAGCGTGAAAACCGATATCTCCACGCTTGCGCGCACCGGTGATGCCGTCCCGGCCCCGGTCGGACACGTCCGACAACGCAACGCCGCGCCCCTCGGCTGCGGCCTCTCCCAGCATCAAGGCGGTGCCCGAAGGTGCATCTACCTTGTGATGGTGGTGACCTTCGATGATCTCGATATCGAAATCCTCATCCAGCGCAGCTGCGACCTTTTTGGTCAATTGCACCAGAAGGTTGACGCCAAGGCTCATGTTTCCGGCTCGTACGATCACCGCATGGCGCGACGCGGGTTCCAGTGCTGCGATCTGTTCGTCGGACATGCCGGTGGTGCCGATCACATGCACACAGCGCGCCTGCGCCGCCAGCGCAGCGAATTCCAGTGTCGCTTCGGGCGCGGTGAAGTCGATCACTGCCTGCGCCTGCGCAAAGGCCTCCAGCGGGTCGTCGGTGACGGTAACGCCCAGCGCCTGCCCGCCCATGACCGTGCCCACATCCTGACCGATCCAGTCATGGCCCTTGCGTTCGACCACGCCGACCAGACGCGCCTGATCGCTGTCCGTCACGGTCTTGATCAGCATCTGCCCCATACGGCCCGAAGCCCCTGTGATGACGATCCCCGGAATATGGGTCATTACGCTGGTCCTTTTCGTTAAGTCGGCTCAAAGCCTCCTACCCGGTTCGCGCCCGCTTGGCAAAGCCCCGCTTTGCGCTTAGATCGGGGATTATGGCAAAGAATAAATTCCATGATGGCCCCGGCCCGTCCCAACGGCAGCTGCGTGTCGGCGAACTGATCCGCCGCACCCTGTCCGAAGTTCTGGCGCGCGGAGATGTCCACGACCCCGACCTGAATCGCATGTCGATCACCGTGGGTGAGGTGCGCACCTCGCCCGATCTGAAGATCGCCACCGCCTATGTGCTGCCCCTTGGCGGCAGAGGGCAGGAGGACGTGATCGAACTTCTGGCCCGCAACAAGGGTGAGCTGCGGCGCATGGTCGGCAAGAAAGTCGGCCTGAAATTCGCGCCCGATCTGCGCTTTCGGCTGGATGACACGTTCGACCGTCTGGACGACACCCGCCGCATGTTCGAACAGGACGCGGTGCGCCGCGATCTGGACGAGTGATCCGCACGTTTGTCACATTGGCGACGCTTGTTTGGGCCGCGCAGGCAGGCGCGGTCACTTGTGAAAAGCTGACCCATGAGGACAAACGTTATACGGTTTGCAACGTCGATGCCGCCAACGAAGATCTGAGGCTTTTTCTGAACGGTGAAGACGGTCAGGTATTGGGGCATTTTTCGTCGGTCAACGAAGTGCTGGCCCCGGAAGGCGAACGGCTGACCTTTGCTATGAACGCGGGCATGTATCACGACGACCGTTCACCCGTTGGCCATTTTGTCGAGGACGGCCAGGAGCAGATGCGTGTGATCACCAACCCCGGCCCCGGAAATTTCGGTTTGCTGCCCAATGGCGTGTTCTGCATCCGCGAGGACCGGGCGGATGTGTTTGAAACGCTTGATTACGTGGATCAGGCCCCCACCTGCCGCTTTGCCACCCAATCCGGCCCCATGCTTGTGATCGACGGAGAACTGCACCCGCGTTTCCTGCCCGATTCGACCTCGCTTTATGTTCGAAATGGGGTCGGCACCAGTTCCGATGGTACACGGGCGGTGTTTGCGATCTCGGAAGATTATGTCACCTTCCACGAGTTCGGGCGTCTGTTCCGCGATGTGCTTGGCACGCCAAACGCGCTGTTTTTCGACGGCAATATCTCGCGGATGTATGAGCGTGCCAGCAACCGCTCGGATCTGGGGTTCTCGCTGGGGCCGATTGTCGGCGTCGTCGAAGAAACGCCCGCAAATTGACAGCGGCAGAGTGATCCGTTAACTCGCGCGCCTTAGCAAGATTCAAGGTGCATGATGGGACGCAAACGCAAGGGTCGCGACATTTCCGGCTGGCTGGTGGTGGACAAGCCCGCGGGCATGACCTCGACCGCCGTGGTCAACAAGGTGCGTTGGGCGATGGATGCCAAAAAGGCGGGCCATGCGGGCACCCTGGATCCCGAGGCGACCGGCGTTCTGGCAATTGCCTTGGGCGAGGCAACCAAGACCGTTCCCTATATCACCGATGCCTTGAAAGCCTATACCTTTACCGTGCGTCTGGGGCAGGCCACCAACACGGACGATGCCGAGGGCGAAGTGATCGCGCAAAGCGATGCACGCCCCTCGGATGACGATATCAAACAGGCGCTGACCCCGTTTCTGGGTGACATCATGCAGGTGCCGCCCAAATTCTCGGCGGTTAAGATCGACGGCCAGCGCGCCTATAAACTGGCCCGTGATGGGGAGGATGTGGAGTTGACCGCCCGCCCCCTCTGGGTCGAGGAACTGATCCTCGTTGACCGCCCCGACGAAGACCATGTGGTGCTGGAGATGACCTGCGGCAAAGGCGGCTATGTCCGTTCGATTGCCCGCGACCTGGGCGATGCGCTGGGCTGTCACGCCCACGTCAAGGAACTGCGCCGCATCTGGTCCGGCCCATTCGAGGCCGAGGACGGGTTGAGCATCGAACAGATCGACGAAATGGCGAAAACAGCCGCGTTGGACGAATATCTGCACCCGTTGGAAACCGGCCTGTCCGACCTGCCCGAGCTGAAATGCACCGCCGAGGGGGCAACCCGTCTGCGCAATGGCAATCCGGGCATGGTGCTGGCCTCAGACATTGAATACGGCGACGAGGCCTGGGCATCATTCGACGGCAAGGCCGTGGCCGTTGGCATCTATAAATCCGGTGAATTGCACCCCAGCCGGGTGTTCGTCGACTGAGAGTCGTGTTAGGCGAAGGGCATGATCACCCGTTCCCACACCAAGGGCGACGCGCCCTCGACCGCCATATACTCCGATTGCGAGAAATACCGCTATAGCCTGACCCGCATCTGGGACCCTGAAGGGCGCAAGGCATTATTTGTGATGCTGAACCCGTCAACCGCGACCGAGGTGCAGAACGATCCGACGGTTGAACGCTGTGAACGGCGCGCACGCGCGTTGGGGTTCGGGGCGTTTCAGGTCACGAACATCTTTGCGTGGCGCGATACCGACCCGCGCAAGATGCGGGCTGCCGCCGATCCGGTCGGGCCCGAGAATGACGCGGCCATTCTGGACGGCGTGCAATGGGCCGATCAGGTCATCGCGGCCTGGGGCACGCATGGCGCGCATCTGGAGCGTGGCCCTGCGGTGGAAACCCTGTTGCGCGGCACCGGCCAATCGCTGTTCCATCTGGGCCTGACCAAGGACGGCCACCCCAAACATCCGCTTTATATCGCCTATACGCAGCAGCCTGAGCTCTGGTGACAAGGGTTAACCATTTCAAAGGTTTACCTTTGACCCTGTGACGGGCGATATGGGATATTCCACCCTCGGAGCATCATGCTTTCGGAGGGGTTCCATGTTTCTGGCCGGATTGCTTGGACTGGCCGCCATCGGCGGCGCTGCTTACGCGATGAGCGATTTTCTGATCGAAGAGGACGACACGCCGGATGAAAACCCCGAAGGTGAACCATCAGCCGAGGTTGATACTGGTGAGTTTCTGGTCATCGGCGAGGGTGTCGAAGATCCGGAAAGCACCGACACCGAACCTTCGCCGGACAGTGACGAGGCACCCTCCACCGGGACTGTGATCTCGGAGTTTGAAGGCGATCTCGTGATTGCCGGTGACGATGGTTCGGACGTGATTACCGGGCAGGACGGTGTCGATCAGATCAACGGCTATGGCGGGGACGACACGATAAGCGGTGCCAAGGGCAACGACGTTCTGCACGGGGGCGACGGCGCGGATGAGATATCGGGCGGGCAGGGAAATGACATCCTGCACGGTGAGGCGGATGACGACCTCTTGTTCGGAGATGACGGGGAGGACGCCCTTTACGGTCACTTTGGTGACGACACACTGGATGGCGGTGCGGGTGAGGACGAACTGTTTGGCGGTCAGGGCGACGACAGGCTGGACGGTGGCGCAGGGGATGATGCGTTGCAGGGCGGGTTCGGGGACGATGTTCTGAACGGGGGCGAAGGTGAGGATACCGTCTTTGGCGGGGATGGAGACGACTTTGTTTTCGGGATCGAAGAGGGGGCCGCCGAAAGGGATTTCCTGAACGGCGGTGCGGGTGACGATACCATTCTGGCAGGCGGCAAAGACGTGGTAACGGGCGGAGACGGGGCCGATGACATCGTGTTGAACCCAGGCGACGATCAGGTGACCGTGATGGGGTTTCAACCCGGCGAAGACAAGCTGCTGGTGACGTGGGAGGATGAGACCGACCCGGCAATCGAGGTTGAGGCCGACGCCGAAAACGCCAACCTGACAAGGGTTTTCATCGATGGGCAGGAAGTTGCGCAGGTATATGGTGCCGAAGGGATGACTGCGGCCGATATTCAGCTGATCACCGAAGCGCAGCTGGCACAATACGGTCAGATGGTCTGAGCCCGCAGAAACCTTTTGCCATTTGGGTCAAATGCGCTTATACGCGCCCATCCGCATCGGAATCGGTGCGGTTTTCTCCATGGGCCTGTGCTGGACGACATCCCGGCCTGCGCCATCAACTCTAACCTTTTAAAGGAGACCCCGATGTCGATCACTGCCGCTGAAAAAGCACGCGTCATGCAAGAATTCGCAACCAAAGAAGGCGACACCGGTTCGCCTGAAGTACAGGTTGCTATCCTGACCTCGCGCATCAACACCCTGACCGAGCACTTCAAGACCCACAAGAAAGACAACCACGGTCGTCGTGGTCTGCTGAAGATGGTTGCTCAGCGCCGTAAGCTGCTGGACTACCTGAAGGGCAAGGAAGAGGCGCGTTACCAGGACCTGATCAAAAAGCTGGGCATCCGCCGCTAAACGTATTTGTTACGTTTTGTACCGGTTCTGAACCCCGGTCTGTAAGATTTGTACGCCCGCCCAATTGGCGGGCGTCTTTGATTTCGGGTCAGATTGCCTGCCACTTTTTGTAGGTATCGACCGCCAAGGCGGTGTCGATCACGAACATCGCAACTGCGGTTACCATCGCCAGCATCGACAGCCAGAACGACCCGCTTGCCGAGGCGACGGCCAGTGTCATGCCGCCGACGCAGGTGGCAATCGCGGCGGCTTTTTCAAGGCCGCTCATGTCGGTCAGAACGATGCCCGCAAGTTTGGTGAACCCGACGGACGCCTTGGCGACGCCCAGCATGGCCTTCATCATGGCCAGATCGCTGCCCGCCGTTCCGGCCTTGGCGATTGCGCCGGCATGTCGGCTGATCGGGCCGCTGCATTTGACGGCAATCCCGGCCCCGGCCCGCGTGACCGTCTTGGTTCCGAGCGCCTGATAAACCCCCAGCGCGGCCATGGCCATCGTGATGATATCGGCAAAGGCCTTGGCGGCGGCCCCGATAAAGGTGTTCAGCGCGGCTTTCTTGCGCTTTTTCCTGCTGGTGCCCAGCGGTGCCCCCAAAAGCGGCGTGTCCCCCTGCATCAGGATCAGGCTGTCCGCAGTTTCCTGCACCGAAAACGGCGCGGCATCGACGGGAACCGTGGCGGCTTCGGCCTCGGGTATCGGGTCGGGGGACAGGAACCGTGCCTTGATCTGCGCCTGTTGGTCGGCCGGAAGCGCGCGGATATCGGCCCCTTCGTCTGAGGCATAAAGCTCTTCCCATGCGCTTTCCATGATCGCGGCCACGTCCGCCGCACTTGGTTCGGCGGCGGGGGTTGTCATCAGCGGCATCTTCGGGCCTGCATCAAGGTCGATGTCCTCGACCGCGTCCTCGGGGAGCTTGTCGAGCATCTCGATAAATGACTCGTCGAACACATCAGGGTTGAATGAAATGCCAGAGGCGGAATGGAGCTTCATGGGTAAACCTACTTTCATTAACTTTGACACAATAAGCCTGCACAATAGACGAGTTTTGAATTCTCTCTGTGGTGAACATCACACTTGAACATCCGGACGTCGCCAGCCGGGGCGCGCGGCGTTCCGTGGCCGCAGCAGAACGCGTATCTGTAGATCAGCCGTTATTCGGGAAGACCGGCCTTTTTCCACCCTTCGCGCCAGCTTTCCGCACAGGCCGGAACGGTAAAGACCGGCAGGCTGGTCTGATCCGAGGAAGCGGTGATATCGGGGCGCAGCGCTTGCAGGTCGCTTATCGCCGCCTGCGCCGCTGCGGCATCCGACATCTGGCCCAAGGCGGCAATAAGCATCAGGTGGCTCATGACAAATCCTGACCGAACGGCCAGAGCGTCACGCGCGGCGGCGGCGGCCTCGTCATACCGGCGCAGCTGAAAAAGCGCACTTGCCCGGGCGATATGCGCCGCATGGCGCATCGGGTCTTTCGGGCTGAGTTCAATGGCATGTGTTGCGTGTTCCAATGCCTCGTCCGACCGGTTCAACATGCACAGGTTGATGGAGGCGAGCATGTGAACACTTGCAGCATTAGGGTTTTCGGCCAGAGCCTGTTTGAACGCCGCCCGCGCGCGCGGCAGATCGCGGGCCAGCATCGAGATTGAATGCGCTGCATAAGCCATGGCAATGCCGTCGGCGCGGTCGCTCATGAGAACGCGTTCTGCCGCGCTGATGGCGGCCCTGGGCCCTTCGCCGATGGGGTCGAGCCCCTGCACAAGGCGCTGAATATGCAGCCAGGCCAGCAGCCCTGCGGCAGCGGCGTAATCCGGGTCGCGGTCCAGCGCCAGCGTCGTCAGCCGGATGGCTTCGCGATTGGCGTCATCTGTCAGCAGATGAAAATGCGACTGCGCCTGAAGATAGAGTTCATATGCTTCGAGGTTTTCGGTCGGCTTGGCGCGGGACCGGTTCGTTTCAGCGTGGCGCAGCGAAGGCTCGATCGCCGTGACGACCTCTTGCGTGACCTTGTCCTGAAGGTCGAAGATATCGTCCAGCACCCCGTCAAAGCGATCGGCCCACAGGTGGCTGCCATTTTCCGCATCGATCAACTGACCGGTGATCCGGACACGCTGTCCGGCGCGTCGGACGGACCCTTCCAGCACATACCGAACCCCGAGCGTCAGGCCGACCTGGCGGATATCTGTCGTTTTTCCCTTGAAGATGAAGGACGAGTTGCGGGCCACCACCATCAGCCAACGAAAGCGCGACAGTTCCGTGATGATGTCTTCGGTTATGCCGTCGGCAAAGAACTCTTGCTCGGGGTCGCCGGACATGTTGTCGAAGGGCAGGACGGCGATCCCCGGGCGGGTGTCGGCGGGTGTTGCAAGATTGGCGGTTGAGCCCTTTGGCCAGCACCAGACACCAACGCGGCGCGTGATGTTCTTCAGCTCGGCCTGCCCGCCGCCGTCGAACAGGGCTGCATCGCCCCGGTCGAGACTGTGATGCGCCGTGTCCGAAATCAGGATCTGGTCGGGTTTGGCCAGAGCTTCGAGCCGGGCAGCGACATTGATGCCATCACCGAAGATGTCCTCGCCTTCTGTAATGACCTCACCCGTGTGAATACCGATGCGCAGCCGCAGCCCTTCGGGCTTGTCGCAGAATTGCAGGGCAATCGCAAAATCCGACGCGTCGGACGTTGACTGGAATTCAGCGATCCAGCCATCCCCCATGCTTTTGATCAATGTGCCGTTGTGGGATTTCAGCAGGGCAGTGAGCGTGTCGTCACGGAACGATTTCAGTGCTGCAAGTGTACCCTGCCGGTCCTGATCCATAAGCGCAGAGTACCCGACAACGTCAGCCGCCAGTACTGTCGTAAGCCGTCTTTTCATTCGCACCCCCCGATGAAAGTGAGGTTAGCGCAGTGATCCGGTTCTGTCAGGCCATTTCCCGGACGGGGGTTATGGCACGCGTCGCACCATCATGCGGCCCTTGTGCCTTGTGTCGCGCTGCGAGGGGGCAGGGCCTGCCTCAGCATGATCCGGCCAGCTTTTTCGGTTTCGCTTTCCTTCCAACGCATTCTCATGTATGCGCGCGGTATCTGAGACGTTGTGCCCTGACCCCGGCACTCGAACGGAAGATAAATGGGGTCGGCGGCAATGGGGCCGCCATGCAAAACCGGAGACCCGCAGGGGCGGGAGTGCTCCGTTCTAGGATACGCATATGTTTGATGTAACGAAGAAATCGATGCAGTGGGGCGAGGAGACGCTGACACTGGAAACCGGCAAGGTTGCCCGTCAGGCCGACGGCACCGTGATTGCCACGCTGGGCGAAACCAGCGTCATGGCCAACGTGACCTTTGCCAAGCAACAAAAGCCCGGTCAGGACTTTTTCCCGCTGACCGTACATTACCAAGAGAAATATTATGCCGCCGGTAAGGTTCCGGGTGGCTTCTTCAAGCGCGAAGCGCGCCCGACCGAGAAAGAGACGCTGACCGCGCGTCTGATCGACCGTCCGATCCGCCCGCTGTTCGTTGACGGTTTCAAAAACGAAGTTCTGGTGATGTGCACCGTGCTGAGCCACGATCTGGTCAATGATCCCGACATCGTCGCGATGATCGCCGCGTCGGCTGCGCTGACCATTTCCGGCGCGCCGTTCATGGGCCCGATCGCCGGTGCCCGCGTTGGTTTCGTGGATGGCGAATACGTCCTGAACCCGACCGTGGATGACATGCAGGACCTGCGCCTGAACCCTGAACAGCGTCTGGATCTGGTTGTTGCCGGTACCAAAGACGCCGTGATGATGGTTGAATCAGAAGCCTATGAGCTGTCCGAGGCCGAAATGCTGGGTGCCGTGACCTTTGCGCATGAGCAGATCCAGCCGGTCATCGACCTGATCATTTCGCTGGCCGAAGACGCCGCGAAAGAGCCGTTTGAATTCGTCGCACCCGATTACTCGGAGCTTTATGCCGCCGTTTCGGCTGCCGGTGAAGAGCAGATGCGCGCCGCGTTCGCGATCACCGACAAGCAGGAGCGCACCGCCGCTGTTGCCGCTGCCCGTGAAGCGATCAAGGAAGCGCTGAGCGAGGAACAGCTGGAAGACGCCAACCTTGGTTCGGCGATGAAGAAGCTGGAAGCCGGTATTCTGCGCGGTGACGTCGTCAAGGGCGGCAAGCGCATCGACGGTCGTTCGACCACCGATGTGCGTGCCATCGAAGCCGAAACCTCGTTGCTGCCGCGCACACACGGCTCTGCCCTGTTCACCCGCGGTGAAACTCAGGCGCTGGCCGTGACCACGCTGGGCACCGGCGACGATGAGCAGTTCATCGACGCGCTGCACGGCAACTTCAAATCGAACTTCCTGCTGCATTACAACTTCCCCCCCTATTCGGTTGGTGAAGTGGGCCGCGTGGGTTCGCCCGGCCGTCGCGAGATCGGCCACGGTAAGCTGGCATGGCGCGCACTTCAGGCGGTTCTGCCTGCGCCAACCGACTTCCCCTATACCATCCGCGTGGTGTCCGAGATCACCGAATCCAACGGCTCCAGCTCGATGGCGTCTGTCTGCGGCGGTTCGCTGTCGATGATGGATGCGGGTGTTCCGCTGAAAGCCCCGGTTGCCGGTGTGGCCATGGGCCTGATCCTGGAAGATGACGGGTCTTACGCAGTTCTGACCGACATTCTGGGTGACGAAGACCACCTGGGCGATATGGACTTCAAGGTTGCGGGTACTGCAAACGGCATCACCTCGCTTCAGATGGACATCAAGGTCGCGGGCATCACGCCTCAGATCATGGAAACCGCCCTGGCACAGGCCAAGGACGGCCGGATGCACATCCTGGGCGAGATGGGCAAAGCCCTGTCCGAGACCAACGAGTTCTCGGTCCACGCGCCGCGAATCGAGACCATGAACATCCCGACCGACAAGATCCGTGAAGTGATCGGTTCGGGCGGCAAGGTCATCCGCGAGATCGTCGAGGTTTCGGGTGCCAAGGTCGACATCAACGACGATGGCGTCATCAAGATCGCATCGCCCGATGGGGAATCGATCAAGAAAGCCTATGACATGATCTGGTCGATCGTGGCCGAGCCGGAAGAAGGTCAGGTCTATACCGGCAAGGTGGTCAAGATCGTCGATTTCGGTGCCTTCGTGAACTTCTTTGGCAAGCGCGATGGTCTGGTCCACGTGTCCCAGATCGAAAACCGCCGCCTGAACCATCCGTCGGATGTTCTGAAGGAAGGTCAGGAAGTGAAGGTCAAGCTGCTGGGCTTTGACGATCGCGGCAAGGTTCGCCTGTCGATGAAAGTGGTCGATCAGGAAACCGGGGAAGAGATCGTTCCCGAGAAGAAAGAAAAGAAAGAGGAAAGCGCAGAGTAATCTGCTTCTTACTTGATATTTTTATGGGGCTCCGGTGGAATTACCGGAGCCTTTGTGTATTCTGAGAGCAAATTCTGAGGTGAACATGAAGTTTAATCCGTTTGTACCGTTCGGGATCGCTTTTCCTGGAATGTTCATTGGACGGTTCGATGAGATTGAGGCGATTGAACAGGCTCTTTTTCAGACAAAGAATAACAACCCTCAGCACCTCCTCATTTCCGGCGAGCGTGGCATAGGAAAATCATCATTATTGAATTATGCAGATCTAATAGCCCGCGGAGAGATCAACGTCGAAGCTTTAGAATTCAATTTCTTGACTGTTTCTACCGACTTAGCAGGCGTTCAAACGCAGGGTGGAATCGTTAAGCAAATTGGACGTGAACTAAAATCCAAGCTCCGTTCGCACGAGAACCTTAAAGAAAAAGCAAAGCTGGTTTGGGAGTTTCTTTCCAATTGGGAAATATTGGGCGTCGCCTATAGAGGAAAAGAGGAAGAGATCGACCCCGACGAAGCACTTGATGATCTGGTTTCCCTCTTCGTCGACATCTCGGAGACACGCAACTTTGACGGAATCGCAGTGCTTCTGGACGAGGCAGACACACCTCCGGTGGAAGCTGGCCTGGGAGAATTTTTAAAAATTGTAACGGAACGCTTGGCGAAGCGAGGTTGCAACGACGTATTGTTCTTGCTCGCTGGTCAGTCGATTCTTGTTCAAAAGCTTCGGGATTCTCACGAGTCATCTCTTAGAGTTTTTCAGGTTTTGACCATGCAACCACTTGAACCGAAAGAGAGAAAGAATGTAGTCCGTGTAGGCATCGCTAGAGCAAATGAAGAAAACGAACGCAAAACAAAAATTGATGAAGAAGCAACTGACCTGTTGAGCGATCTTTCTGAAGGATACCCACACTTCCTTCAGCAGTTTTGTTACTGTGCTTTTGACACCGACACGGATGACGCGATTGATTTGAAAGATGTACTTCATGGTGCTTCGGCAGAGAACGGCGCGATAGATCAACTCGGTGCGAAGTACTTCAGCGAGATGTACTATTCAAAGATTTGGTCTGACGATTATAGACGAGTTTTGGATTTTATGGCTGAACACGGCGACGGTTGGGTTGCACGCAAGTCAATTATTGAAGGCTGTGAAGTATCCGCTTCTAATGTGGATAATGCTCTTGCGGCTTTAAAAAAGCGCGAGATTATCTTAGCTGATGAAGCGCGCAAAGGGTTTTATCGGTTACCTACAAGGTCTTTTGCAACTTGGATAACTGTCGTTTCCAGCACTCATTCTGAAAATGTTTTGCAATAATGTTTCACTACCGTCCACTAACCTCCGCTACCTTCCACTAACCTCCGCTACCTTCCGCTAACCTCCGCTACCTTCCGCTAACCTCCGCTACCTTCCACTAACCTCCGCTACCTTCCACTAACCTCCGCTACCTTCCGCTAACCTCCGCTACCTTCCACTAACCTCCGCTTCTACCACCCACATATCCGCATATGTGAAATGCCGGGGCTAGGTTGGTTTTGCTTAAAGAGGAAAGCGCAGAGTAATCTGCCCACCCTCTGATTGAATGCGAAAGGCCCCGGTTTCGACCGGGGCTTTTTTTGTCCGCGCGGTCAGGAGTGTCGGGCGTCCCGTGGCTTGGTAAATCAATTATTAACACTTCATGCGTGTATTTACTCAACCATAAGGATGATCATGTTGCATTCAGGGATGCTTTTCGACCGTGGCCTCGATAACCGTTTTCGAAATCAGCGCAGACCCCTACAGCAATAAAAGCGTCGATATTACTGCCGCTTATTCCGTTGATATCACCGACAATGACGCCCTGTTGCAGGATCCCGACCCTGACAGCGCGCAGCTTGATCTGTCGGCCCTGCCCGGTTTTTCCGGGACAAGCCAGAATTTCAGCACTTTCGAAAGCTATTCGGGGACGGTGAACGGGGCGCCTGTCACCTTCATTCTGGTTCAGTTCTCGAACCCGCGCTACATCATCGTCACCTCGGGTCAGGCGCAGCTGAACGATACGATCACGGGGACCAGCTTTGGCGGGACGGCAGCGCCAACTACTTATCAGACCCTGCCGTCTTTCGTGTGCTTTACCGCCGGGTCCCTGATCCGGACACCCGCCGGGCTGCGCCGGGTCGAAACCCTGAACCCCGGCGACCCGGTTGTCACTGCCAAGGGCCATATCCGCCCGGTGCGCTGGGTCGGCAGGCGTCGCTTGTCAGCGCAGGAGTTGCAACAGGACCCTCATCTCTGTCCGGTTCGGATCATGGCGGGATGTTTCGGGCCAAACAGCCCCAACCGTGATCTGGTCGTCTCGCCACAACACCGGATCGCCGTCACCTCGGCGATGATGGAGCTGATGCATTGCGAGACCGCGATGCTGGCCCCGGCCAAGGGGCTGATCAACGGGCGGACAATCGTTCAGGAGCTGCCCGCGCAAGGGGTCGAGTATGTCCATATCCTTTTTGACCGGCATGAGTTGGTGAATGTCGAAGGCATCTGGTCCGAATCCTTCTATCCCGGTGACACGACACTGGGCGCGATGGCACCCGCCACAAGGCGCGAGCTGTTCACCCTGTTCCCGGAACTGGCCTGCGGTGCCGGTGGCTATGGGTCAACCGCGTTGCCGGTGCTGAAACCCTTTGAGGTTCGGGTACTGAAGGCGGATCTGACGCTGCCCTGCTGGTCATCGGTCCCGAACACATCTGCGCACGCCGCCTGACAGGGGGGCCGATCAGTGGGTAACCCCGCCGGGCCCATGTTTCAGAAGATGCCACTGGCCATAGCTGTCCTTCAGGTCCAGCTTTATCGCGGCATCAGAGCGTGTCGAGGCGCTGCCAATCTCGGCAATGGAAAACTCGATCCCGCCCGGGATATCGATGCGGACCCGATGCGCGCCGCCACCATGCGGAGCCTGAATCGGCTGTCCGGTGGATTTCAGAACATCACCAACGGTAACGCTGGCCGTGCGCTCTTCGAGGTCCATCTCGAACTCGATCGGCAGGTAGAGCGTGTCATGAACCGTCTCGCACATCGCCCTGAACACATACCAATGCGTCGCCATCTCTTCGGTTTCTTCACCGTGAAAGACCTTTTCCAGCGCGTCGCGCTGTGCCGGGGTTGCTGCGGGATCAACGATCACCTGCATCTCGCCGCCGCCTTCAAAGATCGGCCCCGGCCAGGCATAGATCAGCGCGGCTTTGGTCCCGCTGAGGTCGGTGTCACTGAAATACCCTTTGGTCACCTCAAGCACTTCGAACCCCCGGCAATCGCCATGGGTCGGCAACTCTTCGAACTGGCAGGGGCAGGCATAGCCGCAGTTGCAGTTCCCGAAACTCTCTCCTTCAACATACCAATCTGTAAAAGCCATGGTCTTCTCCTGCTTTGAACAGTCCGAAAGCCCGAGGTGATTGGTCGCATGCCTGAGTTTTGCCCCCGCGCACCCTATCACAAATTGCCCGGAACCAGAACCTGAGGGCCATGAGACGGCAGATGAACGGTCCTGCCCAGCCCCGGATCTATTCATTCACGCGCGTCCAAAAACCTGTGAAACGAAGTGATGGCCCTGCGCCTTTCCTTTCCGTCAAGCCCGCCCACATCGAGGCCAAGCAGAGTTTTGGAGCAACGGAGACAATCATGTTCAAGCGCATTTTACTTACCTCAACGGCCCTCGCCGTCAGCGCGACGGCGCTTGCCGCGCAGAGCCTGGGCGACGGCACCTATGTTCAGGGCTTTGTCGGGTACAGCCAGCTGCAGGACAGCGATTTCGCGGGCACGATCGGCGGCGCGCCGCAATCGGTCGACACGGAGTTCGACGCGGGGTTCGGTCTGGGCGTGGCCATCGGCAAGGAGATCCCGCAATGGTCCAATGACAGGTTCGGCACGCGGATTGAGCTGGAGCTGTCTTACCGCGACAGCGACGTGGATGGTGTGAACTTCTCGGGCAACGGGCCGGGGGCCGAGGGCAATATCTCGGGCGATGTCACGCAGACCTCATTGTTTGCCAATGTGCTGTTCGATTTCAAACAGGCGGGTGCGCTGACGCCCTATGCCGGGTTTGGTCTGGGGGCCACCTATTCGGATCTGGATTTTGCCTATGGGCCCGGTGTGGCGCTGGATGACAGCGACACCGCCTTTGCCGCGCAGCTGATCGCCGGTGTGGCTTACGAGATCAACCCGTCAACCGCCTTTACCGTCGACGCCCGCTATGCCCGCGCCTTTGACGTCTCGTCGCGGCGGCTGGCCCCGAACGGCGCGTTGACCGGCATCGTCGAAGACGATCTGGATACGTTCAGTGTCAATTTCGGGCTTCGGTACAAGTTCTGAGGTCCAGGGGCAGGTCTCCCTTCGGTTACCCTGCCCCCGCCTGCTTCATCTGGCCCCAAATATCCTCGGGGGGAAATCGTGCCGGCAGGCACGATGGGGGGCAGACAGCCCCCCTGACCCGGCACCCGCCTTAAGACGGCGCTTTGGTCTTGCGCAGATAGGGAAAGATCGTCTCGAACGCGCCGAATTTGGCCTTGGCGTCTTCGTTCGACACTGAGGGCGGGATGATCACGTCTTCACCCGGCACCCAGTTGGCAGGCGTTGCGACACCCTTCGACGACATCTGCAACCCGTCCAGCGCGCGCAGGATTTCCGCAAAGTTGCGGCCCACGGTCATCGGATAGGTCATCGACAGTTTCAGCTGCTTGTCAGGGCCGATGATAAAGACCGACCGCACGGTGGCGCTGTCCGCCGGGGTGCGACCATCAGGCAGGTAGGCTTCGGCGGGCAGCATATCGAAGGCTTTCGACACCGCCAGCCCCTCATCAGCGATGATCGGGAAACCGGGATTGGCCTTGCCGTATTCCTCGATGTCCTTCTTCCACTTCTTGTGGTCTTCGACACCGTCAACCGACACACCGATCACCTTGGTGTTGCGCGCGGCCCACTCGTCACTCAGCTGCGCGACGGCCGAGAATTCGGTGGTGCAGACAGGCGTGAAATCCTTGGGGTGCGAGAACAGAATGGCCCAGCTGTCGCCAATCCAGTCGTGAAACTGAATGGTGCCCTGATCTGTTTCTGCGGTGAAGTTCGGGACCGTATCGTTGATGCGCAAACCCATGGGGTATCTCCTTTCCAGTATTAACCTGAGTCGATTGCCTGAAACCTAATCACTTTGCCCACGGGTTAAAACTTGCATCGTGGTCGCGGCCCGGAAATTCACCGGTTTCACAGGAAAAATAATTTGATCAAATCACCTATTGCCCCCTGTTCGCTTGGGTGACAGAGTGTCGGCGAACAGGCGGATTCTAGCTGGACCGACAGGAGGGCTCAGGATGATCGAAAAGCGGAATTTTTATATCAATGGTCAATGGGTCGCGCCGTCGCAACCCAATGATTTCGAGGTCATCAACCCCTCGACCGAGGAGCCGTGCGCGGTGATCTCACTGGGTGGGCAGGCCGACACGGATGCGGCAGTTGCCGCCGCCAAGGCCGCCCTGCCGGGCTGGATGGCAACGCCGGTAGAGGCCCGCATCGCACTGGTCGAGAAGCTGATCGACATCTACCAGACCCGCGCGGAAGATCTGGCGCAGGCCATGTCGCTGGAAATGGGCGCGCCGATTGACATGTCGCGCAGCCAGCAAGTTGGTGCAGGCACATGGCATTTGCAGAACTTCATCCGCGCCGCCAAGGCGTTTCAGTTTGAACGCCCTCTGGGGGATCACGCCCCGAATGACCGGATCATCTATGAGGCGGTTGGCGTGGCCGCATTGATCACGCCCTGGAACTGGCCGATGAATCAGGTCACGCTCAAGGTCGGTGCGGCGGCGATTGCGGGCTGCACGATGGTTCTGAAACCCTCCGAGCAAAGCCCGCTGAATGCGATGATCTTTGCCGAGATGATGGACGAGGCAGGGTTCCCGCCCGGTGTGTTCAATCTGGTGAACGGCGATGGCGCGGGCGTTGGCTCGCAGCTGTCGGGTCATCCCGATGTGGATATGGTCAGCTTTACCGGCTCGACCCGTGCGGGTACGGCGATTTCGAAGAACGCGGCGGAAACGCTCAAGAAAGTGCATCTGGAACTGGGCGGAAAAGGCGCCAATGTGGTCTTTGCCGATGCCGATGAAAAGGCTGTCAAACGCGGTGTCCTGCACATGATGAACAACACCGGCCAGAGCTGTAACGCCCCCAGCCGGATGCTGGTGCAGCGCCCGATCTATGATCAGGCTGTTGAGATCGCCGCCGAGGTCGCCAGCAAGGTCACGGTGGGCAGCGCCGCAGAAGAGGGCCGCCATATCGGACCCGTCGTGAATGAGGTTCAGTGGACCAAGATTCAGGACCTGATCCAGAAAGGTATCGACGAAGGGGCACGTCTGATCGCGGGCGGCACCGGACGCCCCGAGGGGCTGAACAAGGGCTATTATGTCCGCCCGACGGTCTTTGCCGATGCCAACAACCAGATGACCATCGCCCGCGAGGAAATCTTTGGCCCGGTTCTGACCATGATCCCCTTCGACACCGAGGAAGAGGCTGTCGAGATCGCCAATGACACACCTTATGGCCTGACCAATTATGTGCAGACGCAGGACAAGGCGCGCGCCAACCGCATGGCGCGGGTTCTGCGGTCGGGCATGGTCGAGATGAACGGCCAGTCGCGCAGCGCGGGCTCTCCGTTTGGTGGGATGAAGCAATCCGGCAACGGGCGCGAAGGCGGCGTTTGGGGGCTGGAGGACTTTCTGGAAGTCAAATCCGTCGGCGGTTGGGCGGCTGAGTAATACACCCTGCGCAGTGCAAGATGAGAGGGCGAGGCAACGCGGTTGCCTCGCCCGTGTTATGTCAGACAGGCCGCACCACTAGCTGGGGTTCCCCGTCGGACGTATGGCGACGGGAACGACCGTCCCAACCAATCTCTCCGGTCACGCGTTGGCGATAGGCCGAGAAACTGTCGAACCGGACCACATCGACGGGCGTGTCGAACTGCAGGGTCACCCGGCGGTGCGCACCGTCCCCCAGCATGGTCAGACCACGAATTTCCGCCGTGAACGGCTGGCCCAGGTATCGACCTTCGACCCGGTCGCCCACGCGCAAGCGCATCCGGTTGCCCGCCATCGCGTGCAATGTGTTCCAGTCGCGCACCCCATGTTGATGAGCCACCAGTTCCAGGGCCTGACCGTGCGACAGCTGAACGCCGGTGTCGTGCAGTTTCCGTCGCAGGCGTTTGGCCTGCTCTTTCAGCTCCTCCAGCGGAGCGATGTCTTGTGACAGTGTCATGTTTTGCCTCGTTTCCTTGAACGGGCGCGAGTTTAGGACGGGGTTCGCATTACCATCCGCGCGCCGGGAAAGGGCAACAGATGTTTGTTCAACCGGGTTTCACCAAAGCCTATGGCCGCGAACGGCAGGGGACCCGAACCTGCGTTGCTTTTTGGCAGCGGTCGGGCCTTCTGTCAATCAGGCGTCGGCCTGCGCCGCCTCATAGGCCAGCATGGCCCGTTTGACCGGCAGACCCCAGTGATAGCCGCCCAACCCCCCTGATTTGCGCAGGGCGCGGTGACACGGGATCAGCCAACTGACCGGGTTTCGCCCGACCGCCGTGCCCACGGCGCGCACGGCCTGCGGCGAACCCACGCGCTGCGCGATCTCGGAATAGGTCGTCACCTGCCCCGACGGGATGTGCATCAGTGCTTCCCATACCTTGATCTGCAAGGGTGAGCCGATCAGGTAGAGCGGTGTCGGCTCTGACCGGTCGCTGGCCGTGCCGAAAGCGCTGAGAACCCATGGGCGCAGGCGCATCGGATCTTCGACATAATCCGCGTTGGGCCAGCGCGAAACCATATCCTCCATCGCCGCCTTCTCTCCGGTTTCAGCCCCGAAGGCGATGCCGCAGATGCCCTTGTCGGTGCCCATGACCAGCGCGGGGCCAAAGGGGCATTCGAACCAGCCCCAGTAGATCGTCAGACCCGCGCCCCTGCGGGCATATTCGCCGGGGCTCATGGATTCCCATTTCAGGAACAGATCATGCAGGCGGCCACTGCCGGACAGGCCCACGTTATGGGCGGTTTCAAGCGTAGTGAACCGTTCGCGCAGCAGCGCCTTGGCATGGCCCAGCGTCAGGTATTGCTGGTACCGTTTTGGCGACACTCCGGTCCAGCGCGAAAACAGGCGCTGGAAATGGGCCGGGCTCATGTCCATCTGGCGGGCCAACTCATCAAGGCTCAGGCCCTCGCCGCCCTGATCGATCAGCTCGATTGCCCGGCGCATGACGTTGTAGTGGTATCCGCTTTCGGGGGTCTGGACGTTCATGGTTGCACCTCATTGCCTGGCACAAACCATAGCGCGCGCGACACGCTGCCGCGACCCGGAACTTGCGCATTGGCTTTGGGCTTGTGTCGCGGCCCCTCGGGCGGCATTAAGGCCCGGATGGCAAAGCAACTCGACTATCATACGATCCGCGAGATCTTTACGCGCTTTCAGGAGGCCGACCCCGAACCCAAGGGTGAGCTTGAGCATGTGAATGTCTACACGCTGGTCGTGGCCGTGGCGCTGTCGGCGCAGGCAACCGATGCGGGGGTCAACAAGGCCACCCGCGAGTTGTTCAAGATCGCCGATACGCCGCAAAAGATGCTGGATCTGGGCGAAGAGGGCCTGATCGAGCATATCAAGACCATCGGCCTGTTCCGCCAGAAGGCCAAGAACGTCATCAAGCTGAGCCGTATTTTGGTCGAAGACTATGGCGGTGAAGTCCCAAATTCCCGCGCAGCGCTGCAATCGCTGCCGGGTGTCGGACGCAAGACCGCCAACGTAGTGCTGAACATGTGGTGGCGGCAGCCAGCGCAGGCTGTGGACACGCATATCTTTCGCGTCGGCAATCGCACCGGCATCTGCCCCGGCAAGGACGTAGACGCGGTCGAGCGCGCCATCGAAGACAATATCCCCGCCGATTTTCAACTCCATGCGCATCACTGGCTGATCCTGCATGGCCGGTACCATTGCAAGGCGCGCAAGCCGCAATGCCCGACCTGCATCATCCGTGATCTCTGTCAATTCGAGGACAAGACATTATGAAAACCTACCAGCTGACCGGTATCGGAAATGCCGTTGTGGACGTGATCTCGCAGGCCGATGACAGTTTCCTGGAACTGATGGGCATTGAAAAAGGCATCATGCAGCTGATCGAGCAGGAGCGTGGCGAGCTGCTGTATGCCTCGATGGAGGGTCGGGTACAGACACCGGGCGGGTCTGTTGCCAACACGATTGCGGGCGCAGGTGCGCTGGGGCTGGATGCTGCCTTTATCGGGCGGGTGCATGACGATGCGCTGGGCCGGTTCTATGCGGATGCGATGAACGAAGATGGCGTCGATTTCGTCAACCCGCCGGTTCCGGGCGGGGAATTGCCGACCTCGCGCTCGATGATCTTTGTCTCGCCCGATGGCGAGCGGTCGATGAACACCTATCTGGGCATCTCCTCGGAACTGTCGTCGCATGACGTGCCCGATGAGGTCGCCGGAAGCAGCCAGATCATGTTCCTTGAGGGCTATCTGTTCGACAAGGAAAAGGGAAAGGCCGCGTTTCTTGAGGCCGCGCGCGCCTGCCACAAGGGCGGCGGCAAGACCGGGATCGCCATTTCCGACCCGTTCTGCGTGGAACGGCACCGGGTCGATTTCCTGCTGCTGATCGAGAATGAGCTGGATTTCGTCATCGGCAACGAGGCCGAAATCAAATCGCTGTTTGAAACCGACGATCTGGAAGAGGCGCTGATCAAGACCGCCGAGATTTGCCCGCTGGTGGTTTGCACCCGCTCGGGTGATGGCGTGACCGTCCTGAACGGAGGCGCGCGCATCGACGTGCCGGTCAAGAGGATCGTGCCAGTAGACGCAACAGGTGCCGGTGACCAGTTCGCCGCGGGGTTCCTGTATGGAATGGCCACAGGGCGCGATTACGAGACCTGCGCCAGGATCGGCAACGTCTGCGCCCGCGAGGTCATCAGCCATATCGGCCCAAGACCCGAAGCGGATATGCTGGAATTGTTGCGGGAAGAAGGGCTGCTTTGAGCCCATTTTGTTGAAAGACTCCTCCTTTATCGAAGGCTAAACGGCCAATCCGCATGTTGCGGGCTGGGTATTGCTTTGTGATCCGGTCCGCGCGGTGGTTTTGTGAAGGGGCGCAACTGGCTTGAAGTCATTCGGACTATGGTTGGCCACTCATAGAAGCGTGCTGCCTTTTTGAGCGTCCAATCATTCTCACCCTTAAGGGTGTTTGCTTGTTTTAACCTCTGTCTACGCGCAAGTGCCTTGGATTTTGGTCTTCGTTGCCCCAAGTTTGCGCCGGAGCACACAACGCGGACCCAGAAACACGTGCGGCGTGCCAGTGTCGATTGGCGCGTGGACGAGAGGCATATCCTGGTCGGTGGCAAAAGCGGGACCCATCAACGCATGCAACAGTCCCGCAATGCCGGTGTATCCGTAGAAGTCTGAACGTCAATGAACGCTTTGTTTTTTAGCCGAGTTGTTTGGTCCACAAAACAACGCGTTCGATCTCTTGGATCAGGCAATCCTGAAAATCCCTGTCTATCTGTGAAGCGTTGATGCCAATTGGTTCAACGACCGCAAACCGATAGAGAGGAAGGCCCTCTACGATCCGCGGCCGTCCTTTGTTCCCTTGCAACCAATGAAAAACCGTAAAAGCATCCACGAGAGGCAACCCGCCGCAGGATTTGCTAAGAGTAAGTGCAGCTAAAGATGTTTCGACAGTCACCGGTGGGCGCTCACCCTCTAGCAAGTCACTTAGCGACAAAGCACTCTCAACTTCGTTGCGCAGCCCGATGATCTGATAGGGCGCCATCTGTTCCAGTGTCAGCGCCCCCTGACCTGCGGCTAAAGGGTGACCTTCGGGAACAAAACAAATATGTGGTAAGCTTCCCTCAAACAGGACGTTCATTTGCTTCAGAGAGCGCGAAACATAGGCGAAGCCTGTTCTCATCGCGCCGAAACGGGCATAGTCCAGTATCCAGTTTGAAGATCGTACCCGCCAATCGATCCGGATGTTCTTTTCCGCTATGTTCAGCCGTCTCAGGGCCTGAGGCACGAGGTCTAATGAGGCGGCGGTTATTGTGGCAATTGACAAGGACCCGCGATCCTTCCGAGCGATCTGAGAGGCGATCTCGTCCAAGTTCGCAAGGGCCGAAAAATTGCGTTTAACCTCTTGATAGAATTCTTCCGCTTCGGGGAGCGGTGTCACACCCTTACTCCGGCGACGAAACAAAGGAACGCCAAACTCCCGCTCCAGATCCGACAAAAGCCGGCTGACGCTGGGTTGTGACAGATTCAACCTGCGACCAGCAGCGGAAACCGACCCGGTTTGCATGATCGCAGAGAAGACGTTGAGTTGGTTATGGGTGAACATAGGTATTCGATTAACAAATATCAGTCGAAACAGATAGTATTATTTCAAATGTAAGCGCTGTGGTACTGTCCCGTTGTTTCGGAGGGCAGCGCCAAGAATGAAGAAAAATGTCATTTTGATTATGACGGACCAGCAACGCGCGAACAGTCTGGGCTGCACCGGAAACAAGCATGTCAGGACACCGAATATAGACGCACTGGCCCAGCGGGGCGCCGTCTTTACCAAGCATTTCACACCGCACCAGATCTGCTCTCCAAGCCGGTCCACTTTGTTCAGCGGTCAGTATGCAAGGTCGCACGGCCTGACGCGCAACGGGGTTGCCCTGCCTGAGGATCTGAAACTGATCACCCATGACTTTCAGGCCATGGGGTACAAGACCCATGGGGTTGGGAAATTCCACTTCCAACCTATTCTGGCCGGGCCAGAGCATCTTATGCCGGATTCAAACGCCTTTTGGGACTTACCGGAAAGTGAGGGATGGTGCGGCCCCTTTTACGGGTTCGACGCGGTCGACATTCTGATTGGAGAATCCGTTAGTGCCACAAAGGGTGGGCATTATGCCCGTTGGCTGGAATCTGTCGCGCCGGGAGCGGCCGAGCTCTATCTCCCGGAAAACGCGCTTGAACCGCAATGTGGGGATATTGACGAAGTTTGGAAATCGGCCATCCCTTTCGACTTGCATTACAACTCTTGGATTACAGATCGGGCCTGCGAGTTCCTGACCGAAAATGACGGGTCAGACCCGTTCTTTCTGTTTGTTTCCTTTCCCGATCCGCACCATCCTTTTTCCCCCCCTGCGCCATGGTGCGACATGTACGATCCGGCGGACATGCCAATGCCCTCATATGTGCCTGATGAGCTGTCAGCGATGCCGTCTTTCCTGCGCGACGGCGATGATGAGGAAAAAGGTAAAAGCTATGTGGACTTCCTGCGCGATCCGGGACCACCGCGAGAACAGGGTTTTTTGCAGACAACATCGAACTTCTCGGACGATTCAATTCGCCGTGCGATCGCGTATACCAATGGAATGATTTCGATGATTGACGCTTGCGTCGGCCGGATCATGGCACAGGCGGAGCATCAGGGTCTCCTTGAAGACACCGTTGTCATTTTCACCTCGGATCATGGCGAGTTGTTGGGTGATCACGGGCTTATCCGAAAAGGCCCCAGCCCCTACAGATCGCTTTTGCACGTACCGCTGATCGCTGCAGGTCCGGGGATCGAGCCTGGCGAACGTCACGGGACAACAAGTCATCTGGATCTGCGCGCGACCCTGCAGGATTTTTTGGAGCTGGAGTATCAGCCGACCGAAGGGGTCTCTTTCGCTCACCTGATGACGCAGGCAGATGGCCCGGGGCGTCGGGCGTTTTTTGCCGAATATCACCCACGTACGCGCATGGACACTTACAACCAGACGGTAATGACAGACGAATGGCGTGTCACAATCTATCCTCAAAACGCAGACTGGGGAGAGATGTTCGATCTTCGCAACGATCCGGGTGAACACGTCAATCTCTTCTTCAAAGAAGAATACCGCAGCACGCGTGACGAGATCATTGAAAAATTGTCACGACACTTTCCGCCAGCTGCGGATGCAGGCGGAGTGTCACTTGCAACCTACTAATCAAATCTGAGCTCTCAAACGACAACGGGGAAGTCACCATGAACGAACATATCAAATATCTGGCAAAACAGGCAGCGCTTGGCAAAATGCCCCGCCGTGAATTTCTTGGGAAGGCATCCGCCTTGGGGCTGGCTGCTGCAACAGCCAATCTGGCGATGTCGTCAGCGGTCAAAGCCGCTGGTCCACAAAAAGGTGGCACCATTCGCGTTGGCATCCAGGGCGGCGGCACAACTGACAGCCTTGATCCTGCGACCGCCGCAAACTCAACCGCTAATATGGTCGCCCGCCTTTGGGGTGAGACGCTCTTGACGCTTGCACCTGATGGCGGCCTTGAGCCAAAGGTCGCAGAAAGCTTTGAGGCTTCTGCCGACGCAAAAACGTGGACGTTCAAGATACGAGACGGCATCACCTTCTCAAACGGTCAGCCCGTCACTGCCGAGGATGTTCTACAGACCATCGACCGACACTCGAACGAAGAGACCAAATCCGGGGCGTTGGGCTTGTTGCGCGGTATCGCAAATATGCGAACAGATGGCGACCTGTTCATTGTCGAGCTGGAAGCGCCCAATGCGGACCTTCCATATCTGCTTTCGGATTATCACCTCGTCATTCAGCCTGGCGGCGGTAAAGAGGACCCAGCTGCTGCAATTGGCACCGGTCCTTATGTTTTGAAAGCCGCCGATATGGGTGTGCGTTTCGTGGCTGAACACAACCCCAACCATTGGGATGACACGATTGGTCATGCCGGCACGATCGAAGTGATTGTCATCAACGACAACACCGCACGAGTCGCGGCGCTGCAATCTGGTCAGGTCGACATGATTGACCGTGTGCCGCCCCGTACTGCACGTCTTGTTGACCGCGCGCCCGGTATCACGGTGCGCTCTACGTCTGGCGCAGGTCATTACGTGTTTATCATGCACGTCAATACCGCGCCGTTCGACAACCATGATCTGCGTATGGCCTTGAAATACGCCATCAATCGTCAGGAAATGGTGGACAAGATCCTCTTCGGCTACGGCTCTGTGGGCAATGACACACCCATCAACAGCTCTTATCCCCTCGCAACTGGGTTCGAACAGCGCGAATACGACCCGGACAAGGCGGCGTTCCACTTCAAGAAATCGGGTCATAGCGGGCCGGTCACGCTTCGGTCGTCCGAGAACTCGTTCCCCGGCGCATTGGATGCGGCCGCGTTGTTCCAGCAGTCCGCAGCTGCCGCGGGCATAACGCTGGATGTGAAGCGCGAGCCCAATGACGGCTACTGGTCTGAAGTTTGGAACAAGCAACCTTTCTGCACCAGTTACTGGGGTGGCCGTCCGGTTCAGGACCAAATGCTGTCCACAGCATATTTGTCCACAGCGGATTGGAATGACACCCGGTTCTTCAACGAGCGTTTCGATCAAATCGTCATCGCAGCGCGCGCCGAACTCGATGATGCGAAGCGCAAGGAAATGTACGCAGAAGCCTCAGCGTTGATCCGTGATGATGGTGGTCTGATCTGTCCGATGTTCAACGACTTTGTCGGTGCGACTTCAGATCGGATCAGCGGTTGGGTTGACGATCACAAGGGCTTTGACCTGATGGATTTCCGCGCACCGTTGAAGATGTGGGTCGCCGCTTAAACGCGCGGTTTTCGAGTTTGACCATGAACAGGCGCAGTTCTTATCCCGAACTGCGCCTGTTCAATTGCGACTCGAACCAGCGTTTCAAAAGAAATGGCACGTGTCGGGCATTGATTGGCATCCCATGCCCTGGCGAGAGGAACTACGACTTGAATAGAGCCGCTGCGGGTCTGATCCGATCCGCGCTGGTAAGGAGGGCTCAAGGATCACTTACTGTGAGTGCCAACCCGCAGCGACTGAGCGCATGTAAGAGTTGCAAACTGACACGTAAGGGGGAAGAAAACGCCGTCTGACGTCACTTTTTGAGCGACTAGTCGAAAAATCAAATCGCTTCTTAAGTTTGCGTAAACTTCTTAATGGCCACAACAACTGAATCGACGTTGCGTCAATAAAACGATACGCGAAAAGCGCGAGAAGATACTCACCGCGACAACTGTTTATCACGAAGTCAGGCCAACTCCTGCTCGGTTGGTTTGGCACTGCTGCGCCGCTCATATTTCTCCACTGCCAACGGATGTCTTTGGCATCTTTCTCGCCGTGGCTCCGCTTGGCTCGGGGTTTCTGTCTCATCTCCACTCCTTGGTGGCAACGATGTGCCAGAAACCCTCTCTTATCAAAACGACCTAAATTGTCCCATTGGCGCTGACTTCAGACAATCGTGTTCGATATGCATTTCATCGCGCATCATTCGGCCCCGTGTATTTGATGGTGGACGCTGATGAACTCGTCGCGTTGGGGCGTAGTTCCCGGTACAAACGCTGAACAATGTGTTCTACAATCCGCGTCGAAAGCACTCAGCACTGAGCTGGAAAAGCCCGGTCGCCTTCGAACGGAAAGTGGCTTAAACGAACACTTGGAGCGGCACGAAAATGTGACAGGTCCATGCTGCCTCCGGCGCGGATCGAAGCGGCCATGGAGCATGACAAGGTAATCGAGACCTTGCGCGCCGCGGGCCCCGACGGATTTGACGCAGCTTACCTGACGCATGAAGTCGCCTTTCACCGTTCTGCAATTGCGGCGGTCGAAGGGCTGCTGTTGCCCGAGGCGGATGCGCCCGAGCTGAAGGAGCATTTCAAAGCGGTCCTGCCCGCTTTCGAGCACCATCTGCATGCCAACATTGAAGCCGCAGAGAGGCTGGGTGTTGAGATAGCAAAATGACCTGGCTCTTGAGAGGCTGCCTCTCAGGATGCGGCCTCTCGGAAACACGGGACGCCTCTTGATCCGTTCGATCGGGGATCATTCCGTCGGAGCATCACGTAGCATTAATGAATGCCCTGTTGGTCAATCCACCCAGATCGTCCTTTTTCCGGTGCTAAGAATCGATGATAAAGTGACCGCGCTATAACTACAGTCCACCCTTCGCGCACAACCGGGGTTCCGCTTTACGCTGATGGCAGTCAATGTATTCAAAAGACGAAAGACCGTTTTGTTCCGCGATGTGTGAATTCGCAATCCAACGGAATATGCGCTCGCGGCGAATGTCAGCAACGCAGGTTGCAAGTGCAGCATCAGAAGACCTCGCGCAAGGTCGGCTTGGGGCCGACTTCATTGTCGTGATCTGGGCCCTCCAATGAAATGCTGCGGTTGTTCCGATGACGGCAACGAGCCCACTTCTACCGATGCTGCGCGTTGCTCGAACGTCAGCTTTGCGTTGAGCATTCTAGGTGCGTTGTCAGGCTCATAGATTAAATCCAGAAACTGGTTCTAATGGTTCTGACCCACTGGAGTCCCAGTACTAGCTGCCATTTCGAAAGCGTTGCAGTGTCTGCGGATAATTCGATGGAAAACTCCAGACAGCTTCGCCCGGAGCACGCACAAGCCCGCGCGCTTGAGGATCTCGGTCTGTAAGCAGAGAAATGAACAGGTCACTGCTGGCCCAGGGCGAAGACCGAAAGTACCAATGCCCGTTTCCTGTATCGGCTGCTTCGGCCTCGGTCACATCGATGATATGTAGGGTTTTCATCTCAGACAGTCGGCGCTGGAACAGAGACCCATTTATTGCTTCATCGGAAACCTGACCCAGACGGTCGCGGCCGAAGACCAACCGTGACATCGCCAGCGCTGAATCGGTCTGCGATTGATAGAGTGTCACACCTATAACGGCATCCAGAAGGCCGTCTTCAATTGATTGCAAGAAATAGCTTCGATCAAGATCGCTGCTGATCAGGATCAACTGCCCCAGCCGCGGCTTTGGCCCAGGCCGCAAAGCAATCTGATAGGCGGCTTCAAATGCGAGCCTTGAGCCTGCGCTGTATCCTATAAGGTGAATGCGCCGGGCGTTGGTGTTTGCCGACAAGTATTCGACAAGAGAACGCAAATTGCGGCGCGTCGCCAATGCAGATTCCTGATCCCGAAAATACGCCAAGCGATTGGGTGTAGCGGGCCAGTTGTAGCTGATGAAGGCGCCCTGATAGCCCAGAAAGTGTTGCAACTCTTTGGAGACAAGGGTCGAGTAATCAAAATCGACATTGTAGCCATGGACATAGATGAAAATGTCTTTGTTGCGAGAGGCTGCAAGGTGATCGTCAATCCATTGGGCAAACCGAAGTCCGGCTGCCTTCATCTCCTTTTGCGAAGGTGGATCGTTCATGTAGCGCGTGACACTGAACGGCATGACACCAATCTCTTGTACGTCAGACAAGCTGAGCGTGTAGTCCTTAGCGCGGTCGCGCGTCATGGTAACGTGGCGAAGCTTTTTCAACGTCGCCAATGGGGGGTTGCTTTGCACTTCGGCAATGCCGGTACGCAGAATGTGACCGCGCTCATTGTTGTAATAGGCTTGTGGGTCGCCGGGAACCGCGGGCAGCCGATCTGTAGCGTAGAATAGCTGCGAACGCTGCACGAAATTGTCTTCCGTGATGTCCTTGTAAGGGTCAAAAGCAGCCTCGGCATAGACCGTTGGGGAGGGCATCAGTTCAATTTCGTCATAGATGTTTGGCCCGCAGGCAGCGAGGACACAGAACGAACACACGGTTGCCGCAGGCAAAGCTCTGGCAATCAGTCGCCTCGTCGTTCCTTTTCTGAATTGCCTTTGTCCGACTGTTCGCATCCGGCTGCAATTGTCGGTCCCAAGCATGTCGGCACCGCTGCTCGCGCCTTGGCGCAACTTCGATACTACAGACCTGTTTGTGTTCGGCATGGCCGCCTTTCGCATAATGCCCTTACTCAGAAGCTGTAGGTCACACCCAACACGGGTCCGAATTGTGAGAGCTTGAACCTGCTGTCAACTTCACCTTTGTCGACCATGATGTAGCGATAACCTGCGCGCAAATTCCACTTTGGAGCGATCGCATAACCTACCGTTGCCAAAAACTGTGCGGTTTCGCGATCTGAGCGAAATCCACCATAGTCGGCCAAGGCAACGGCCGACCATCGGTCATTGATCTGATACCGGATACGGGCCGCAATCAGAGGGTCTATCCAATCGTCGCTGGCACTGGAACTTGGTGCCGGGGTGGGGCCGCCGACCAGAGTGATCGTGCTGCTCGTCTCAAACCAGCGAAACCCGCCACCGAGATCGACGGCCAGGTTTTGGTCTTGATAGGCCGTGTAAGCGGCATATCCACTTAAAAACTGCGTCTTCAGACTGGTTTCAGCGCCACTGAACACCGGGCCGGGAGTGTCATTGTCAAAGGACAGGTCTGTGCGCATGTAGTCCGCGATCAGCGACCACCGGCCACTTCGCGCTTCAAGTGTACCCATGAATGCCAGATCAAGGTTTTCAACCGCTTCACTGAAGCTGAGTTCCGACTCCAGCGATCCAATGGTTGTCTTGGTGTCCGCCGCGTAGATGTAGAAGCTGCCGGAAAAACTCCAGTCGGAGTCCTGTGCCACTGCTGTTGATCCGCCGGGCAGCATCGTCGCCGCAACCAGAAAACTGCTTGCGATACACCGTATTTTTAAGCACGCCATGGCCCGCTCCCCCCTTTGCCTATCCCGAGTTCGAGGCGCGGCAAAAGATGGGCCGCGCCGTTGTCCTGTTACGTTTCACAATCGCATTCGACCGGGTCGAGTATCGGAACAGATGCCTTAACGCTATTCATTTCACGGGCGCGAAACTCTGACGGTGTTTGACCCGTCCATTTCTTGAAGGCCCGTGTCATGGCCGTCGCGTCAGAGTATCCCAAATGATCAGCGATATCGCCCACCGACAACTCAGACTTGGAAAGCAGAAGTTTCGCCTGGTCACATTTGGCTTCGATGACGATGCGCGACAGTGATGTCCCATAGACAGCAAGCCGTCGGTTGAGAACCGCGCCTCGAAAACCGCATGCCTTGGCGAGCGCCGTAGCCGACAAGTCCGTGCGCCCGACCCTTGAGTTGGCAACGCTTTGGATCGAACTCAACAAGTCTGTAGGTACAGGGTTTTTTTCGTCCTGAGTGGTCAACACGTACTCGGTCGCGGTTCGGTTAACCAGTTCAAACAAAAGCCAGGCACTTGGGAAGCGGATGGAATACCCGTCTGAGCCCGCACCTACCGCCCGGATACCGTAGAAGTAAGACGGGAGCAGATCAGGACGGTTCACACGCACAAGAACCTTTTTTGCTTCCCAACGCTGACCTGCGGTTTCATGCAGCAACGTAGCCCATCGGCTGATCTGAAACGCATCCATATAGGCGGGCGAACAGCATGGCGTGAACCTGCGTTTGGCGGACAGCACGGCGAACTCTCCAGAGACATCGAGTGTCATGGTGACCGCGTTTGTGTTGTTTCCCGCATGAACGCAAAACCTGGCAATGAAATCGGCCAGCGACTTTGCTACGCGAAAGGCCTGTCCGAATGGGGATGCAACGGTCGGATCTGAAGTTTGACCAACAAGTGCTGGAAAGTCTGGGGATGTCTTTTGTGCGACGGCTTCAAACACGGCATAGACAGTGTCGTGCGGAATGAAACAACTCGGAGCGTTCAATTCCGAGAAGGATAGATCGAATTCCGCTAGGAGACTTTCTACAGATTGACCGGATTCTTGAAACGCAAGCAAAAGCGGCACGATAACCCGCCCGCGTGTAAGCGGCGGTGTTCTGTGTTGAGCATGTGCGTCATGCCCTGTCATCATAGCTCCTTAAGACCCCGCAATTGAAAGGTCGGGCACGTCAAGCATAGACCAGCGCGGCTCTGTGTCCCTGACCTGCGTCAAAGCGGAAGTCACTTTTTGAGGTAAAAAAGTCAGGTGCCCGCTGGTAGGGGCTCAATCGAATTGAACCACGCTACCCGCAGAGAGTGCGCTCTAAGAGATTGACATCACCACACGAATAATAGGACCGCCGTCGGGTCAATATGCAAAGAGAGTTTCTAGTTGTTGGCCGAAACGCTATCGCTACCTGTCATTTTTAACCAGTTTTCGGAAGCGGTCGCTCCAATCTGTCAGGGCATACATTCGAACTTTGTGGTTTGTTGGAGAGAGATGGCCAAGGCTCCAATTGTAGCATTTTAAAAAACAACAAAATGAGAGGCGTGAGAATGCGCTTTTGATCAGGTGCCGGGACCATCAAGCAATGCATTTCTGTAATTGGCTAGTGGAGCGGGCAAACTATGAATCTCACGCACAAACGCTGGAAACTTGCTGCTTTAGCTGTCTTGATTGGAAGCACAGCGACCGCTCAGAGCTTTGATACCACGGTCGATGCACTTGCTGAGACATACGAAGTGCCCATTACCATAAACAACTTTGTTCGGGCTGCTACAGACAATGAACTGAAGACGTACAATGGCCTGGCCGGAGGCGTAAATCAGTTCTTTCACTTCAAAGAACCCACCCCCATCGACAATCAGCCCACCATTCGGATGAATCGCGACACACTCTACAGCGTTGCGGTTATTGATATCAGCCAAGGCGCAACCTTGACTCTGCCCGATGTGGGCGACCGATACATGACGACGATGGTGGTCAATCAGGATCATTTCATCAATGAAGTGTTCGACGGTGGCGGTGTGTTCCAGCTTGACATGGGTACATTCCATACCCCCTACGTACTTGTTTTCATGAGAATACTGGTGGATGCCGAGAGCCCCAAGGATGTTGCGGCGGTCAATGCAATTCAGGACGGGTTCACCATTGATGCTGCCTCCGCAACGCCCTTCGAAATGCCCAATTACGACGCGGAGAGCTTTGAGGCGCTGCGCCAAGCCGCAATTGAGCTGGGCAGGTTCGCCACAGACAGCGTCCGGACTTTTGGTAAGGCAGATCATGTAGACCCATTACGCCATTTCCTTGGCACAGCAGTCGGCTTTGGTGGGCTGCCAGAAGACGAGGCCTTTTATCTTAATATCGAGCCCGGCCTGCCGCTTGGGGAATACAAAATCCAGGTCCCGGCGGATGTGCCAGTGAACGCATTCTGGTCCGTGAGCCTTTATAATGCAGACGGGTTTTTTGAACTCAATTCCCTCGACACGTATGTGGTCAACTCGGTCTCAGGCACCAAGAATGACGATGGCAGTGTGACCGTGCACTTCGGCGGTTGCAACGACGGACGTGTGAACTGTCTCCCGATCATGGATGGCTGGAACTATGCCGTGCGCCTTTATCAGCCGGGCCCAGAGGTCATCGACGGAAGCTGGGTCTTCCCCTCCGTAGAACCCGCAAACTGAACAACAGGATGCTTACGATGAAAAAGCTTCTTCTGACAGTCGCGCTTACACTCCCGACAGGCGTTTGGGCCGAAGACATGGTCGATGTGACCGTCGACACCCTTGTGCGCGCCGAGACAGATCACATGTTTCGGACCAACATGGCCAATCTCGGCCTCGCTGTTGGCGAATTGGGGCATATGCGCGAAGCCACCACACCGGATAACCAGCCCGTCATCCGCATGAACCAGGACACGCTCTACTCCGGCGTTCTGCTGGATTTGAGCGAACCCGTCGAAGTGACACTGCCTAAAGCGGATGGCCGCTATATCTCGATGCATGTCATCAATCAGGACCACTTCATGTATGCCGAGGCAGAGCCCGGCACGTATCAAATCACACAGGAAGACCTTGGTACGCGCTTTGGTTTCATCGCGTTTCGCACATTCGTCGATGTGACTGACCCGGATGATATTGCCGCCGCGCAAGCGGCACAGGATGGAATTGTCGTCAGCGGCGGTGGAACGGGCCCGTTTGACGCGCCCAACTGGAACACCGAACAACTTGCCACTGCGCGTCAGGCGATAAACGATTTATCCTTGCTGGGCACCGATTCAGCCCGCGCCTTTGGCAGAACAAAGGACGAGATTGATCCGGTTCAGTTTCTGGTCGGTGCGTTCTCGGGTTGGGGCGGTCTTCCGCCTGAGGCCGCGATCTATCTGTTGGACGCGGTCGATCAGAATGACGGCGAAACACCGCATGCGGTAACCGTCAAGGATGTGCCGGTTCGGGCGTTCTGGTCGGTGACTGTCTATAACGGTGACGGCTTTCTGGAAGCCAATGATCTGGGCGTAAACAGCTACAACGGTTACACAGCCGAAGCAGCAGAAGACGGCTCGGTCACGTTGCATTTCGGTGGGTGCGACGATGGCCGCGTGAACTGTCTGCCGATTGGACCTGTCACGTATTCGTGCCGCTCCAAGTGCTCGTTTAAGCCACTTTCCTTTCGAAAGCGACGGGGCTTTTCCAGCCTAAGGCCGA
>NZ_JBQERC010000016.1:0-89121 GCF_056534665.1 Ruegeria sp. P8 | reverse complement strand
ACTCGGCCTTAGGCTGGAAAAGCCCCGTCGCTTTCGAAAGGAAAGTGGCTTAAACGAGCACTTGGAGCGGCACGAATACGTGACAGGTCCAATGACCTCCTGCTGGTCGAAGGGTCGCAATAAGCTCTATCCCTACTACCTGTGCGACACCAAGGGCTGCCCGTCCAAGCGCAAGTCGATCCGCCGAGACGACATTGAGCAGGGCGCGCAAGCGATTCTGCGCTCTCTACAGCCCGCCAAACAGCTTGTGGCGATGGCACGAGCCATGTTCACCGATCTGTGGGAGATGCGTGCTCTAGAGGCCAAGAGCGCCAAGGAAACGCTCAATAAGCAGCTCAAAGCTCTGGACGCGGACGTGAAATCGCTACTTGGACGTATCGTGCAAACATCCAGCCCGACGGTAATCAGTGCATATGAGGCCCGTATCGAAGAGCTAGAGCATCAACGGTTGAAACTGGCAGACAAGATCGATTCCGCACTCCCTTCAAAGGGACACCTTTCGGAATTTATCGAACCGGCTCTCCAGTTTCTGACAAACCCTTGGAATCTTTACAAGAAAGGCGACTTTGCGATGCAGCAAACGGTGCTGCGATTGGCCTTTGCAGAGCCCCTTCGCTATAGCCGGAATGAAGGTTATCGAACCGCCGAAATCACCTTTCCCTTCAAGGTGTTAGCGGAAATTTCAATCCCGAAGTGCGGGATGGTGGAGCCTAGGGGAGTCGAACCCCTGACCTCTTGCATGCCATGCAAGCGCTCTCCCAACTGAGCTAAGGCCCCATCATTGTACCATCGGTACGGTGGACGGACGTTTAGGAGACAGCGGCAGCGAGTGCAAGTCCAAAGTTTGAATCGGGCGCGAATTTTCACCCGGGCTGCTCCTCAGGTGAAAAAGGCGACCCTGGGGATCGCCTTTTACTAGGTCAGTTGTCGTCGTCTGATGACATGTCGGTGATGTCGTCCAGAGAAACATCATCATTGTCGTCATCATCATCGTCCAGCAGATCGTCATCCAAATCCACGTCGACGTTGTCATCATCGTCCAGAACCAGATCGTCATCCGCCGTGTTTTCACGTGCTTTGACCGAAGCTGCGTCTTCTGCATCCGCCGAGATCATACGGCTTTTGGATGTTTCAAGCTCCACGATCTCGCCAGTGTAGGGGCTGATGATCGGGTCCTTGTTCAGGTCGTAAAACCGCTTACCGGTTGTCGGGCAAACACGCTTTACGCCCCATTCTTCCTTGGGCATGTCAAATCCCCTTGATATCAGGTGAGTCGTCTAAATGATTCAGCTCACCTGCCACAGGCAGAGGGCACTGTCAAAGTCTTTGCGCAAGAGAGGTCGCGATATGGGAGAGCACGCATTGCCAGGGACACCGCCGGTGCCACTGAGATTGCGCAAATCGGCTCGGGCGCGGCGTATCAGCCTGCGAATCTCCCAGCTGGATGGGCGCGTCACGTTGACTTACCCGAATGGCGTGCCGGAATCTGAGGCCTTGAGTTTTGCGCGCACCAAAGAAGGGTGGATCCGGCAGCATCTTCAGGGTCGGCCCGATATGACCACCGTGCAGTTTGGGCAAGTGATCCCGATCGAAGGGAAAGCGCGCCGAATCGTTCCTGCAACCGGGCGGCGGGTTCTGCTGAATGCAGATGAGGTTGCCGTGCCCACAGGAGCCGAGGCCCGCAGGTTGGGCCGGTTCCTGAAGGAACTGGCGCGGGACCGGTTGACCGGAGCCTGTGATGATTATGCAGCCATGCTGGGGCGTTCGTACACGACACTCAGCCTGCGTGACACGCGGTCGCGTTGGGGGTCGTGCAGCTCGCATGGCGGATTGATGTTTTCGTGGCGCCTTATTCTGGCGCCTCCTGATGTGTTGCACTATGTCGCGGCACATGAGGTGGCACATCTTGCCGAGATGAACCACTCGCCTGCCTTCTGGGCGCAGGTCGAAAAGATATTTGGCCCGTATAAGCCGCCCCGCCGCTGGTTGCGCGACAACGGGGCCGAGTTGCATCGCTACAGATTTGATACCGAGCCGAGTTGACGTGGCGCCTTTTTGTGATCACATGAGCATATGTTGACCGCACGCCCTTCCGAAACCCAGACCGCAACACATGACCGGGTGTACCGGGCACTGCGATCCCGGATCATGCATGGTGAGATGGCACCGGGGCAGGCCCTGACCCTGCGGGGCATCGGCAAGGAGTTTGGCGTCTCAATGACCCCGGCGCGAGAGGCGGTGCGCCGCCTGGCCGCAGAAGGGGCATTGTTCCTGTCCACATCGGGCCGGGTATCGACCCCAGAGCTGACGAATGACCGGATTGAGGAACTGGCTGCCTTGCGCGCCTTGCTTGAGGTTGAACTGGCAAGCCGGGCCTTGCCCAGGGCACACATGGCCCTGATCGATAGGTTGCAGAGCATCAACATGACAGTTGCCGAGATGGTGACCAAACGGGATGCGGTTGGCTATATCCGTTCGAACCTGGAATTTCACCGAACCCTGTATCTGCGCGCTCAGGCTCCTGCGATGCTGGCCATTGCCGAAACCGTCTGGCTGCAGCTTGGGCCGACGATGCGGGCGCTTTACGGACGTCTCAGGCGCGCAGAGCCGCCACATTACCACAAGCTGATCATCGCCGCGCTTAAGGCCGGGGACGAGCCGGGATTGCGGCTGGCAGTGCGCTCGGATGTGACACAAGGGCTGCGTTTGCTGGTCAGCTGAGCGGCTTCCTGCCGACATCGTCAAAGCGCCCGTCCAAGGTGTCACTGTTCTGGCCTGTGCAACCCGGCTGGGTTACTCTTGCGGCAAATCACAAACAAGAGCAGACCCAAACCATGATCACTCGCCGGACCTTTTCCATTTGCCTCGGATCAACGCTTTTGGCCGCCTGCACGGGTGGTGCCGCTCCGTCCGGCACGCCTGCAACCCGGATGCGGGCTGTTCCCAATGCCGGGTGGGATGCCTGGGTTGCCGGTTTCAAGGGCAGGGCAGTGTCGCAGGGGATTTCCCGGACAACCGTTGACCGCGCCTTTCAGGGGGCCGGGTATTTGCCCGACGTAATCGAACGCGATCGAAATCAGGTCGAATTCAAGCGCAGCCTCGAAGATTACCTAGCCATCGCGGCGTCGGACGAGCGGATCAGCACCGGCCAGCAGATGCTGCGGCAACATAACGGCACTCTGTCGCGGATCGAGGCGCAATATGGCGTGGATAAAGAAATCGTCGTGGCTGTCTGGGGGCTGGAAAGCCGCTATGGCGCGCGCCGCGGTGATGTGCCTGTTGTATCGGCGTTGTCGACGCTGGCTTATGATGGCCGGCGCGGGCAGTTCTTTGAAAGCCAGCTGATCGCGGCGATGAAGATCCTCCAGAACGGCGATACCACGCCCGCTAACATGACTGGCAGTTGGGCCGGGGCGATGGGGCACACGCAGTTCATTCCGACCTCGTATCTTGCCTATGCCGTGGATTTCACCGGCGACGGGCGGCGCGACATCTGGTCAGACGACCCGACAGATTCGCTGGCTTCGACCGCTGCTTATCTTTCGCGTGCAGGTTGGGTGCGGGGCCAACCCTGGGGCGGAGAGGCCGGAACCGTTTCCGGTACTCCGGTGGCCGTATTGCAGCCGCAAAAACCTGGCCCCCGCATCGCCGTGTTTCGCAATTTCCAGGTGATCAAACGCTACAACAACTCGGACAGCTACGCGATTGGTGTCGGTCATCTGGCGGACAGGATCGCGGGCGGCGCGCCGTTTCAGGCCTCGTTTGGGCCGGACGCAAATGGGCTGACGCTGGACGACCGCAAGGAATTGCAGCGCCGCCTGACATCTGCGGGGTATGACACGCAGGGCGCAGATGGCGTGATCGGAAACAACACCACCACAGCCATCAGCGCGTATCAGAGCGCCAATGGTCTGCCCGTGACAGGTGAGCCTTCGGTTGCGTTGTTGCGCAGGTTGGGTGGCTGACGGTTACGCCGCCAGCCCTTTAGATCCGATATCAAGGAATTTCTGACGGCGGTCCTTTATCAGGGCCGCCCCATCCTTGCCGTCCAGTTCAGTCAACATGGCGGTGATGGCCTTGCGCACTGCCTCAACCGTTGCCGGACGATCGCGATGTGCACCACCCTTGGGTTCCGGGATGATCCGGTCACATACGCCCAGCTTGTGCAAATCCTGTGCCGTCAAACGCAGTGCCTCGGCCGCTTCGCGCATTTTTTCGGCATCTTTCCACAGGATCGATGCGCAGCCTTCCGGCGAAATCACCGAATAGACCGAATGCTCCAGCATCGCCACGCGGTTCGCGGTCGCAAACGCCACAGCGCCGCCCGAGCCGCCTTCACCGATGATGACCGAAACCAGCGGCACGCCGATTTTTAGGCACATCTCAGTCGACCGGGCAATCGCCTCGGATTGTCCGCGTTCCTCGGCCCCTTTGCCGGGATAGGCGCCAGCGGTGTCGATCAGGGTAATGACAGGCAGTCCAAAACGCCCCGCCATCTCCATCAGACGCACGGCCTTGCGATAGCCCTCGGGGCGGGCCATCCCGAAATTGCGTTCGATACGCGACTTGGTATCGCTGCCTTTCTCGTGGCCGATCACCATCACCGGCTTATCGTTAAAGCGCGCAAGACCACCGATAACGGCCAAATCATCGGCAAAATTGCGATCTCCGGCCAGAGGAGTGAATTCGGTGAACAGTGCGTCCACGTAATCCTTGCAATGCGGGCGTTCCGGGTGACGCGCCACCTGGCACTTCCGCCAGGGTGTCAGGTCGCGATAGAGTTCATCCAGCAGCTTGGAGGCTTTGGCATCCAGTGCGGCGGCTTCTTCGGCCACATCCATTTCTTCGTTGGCACGAGCCAGCGCGCGCAGCTCTTCAGCTTTGCCTTCGATCTCGGCCAGCGGTTTTTCGAAATCCAGATACTGGGTCATGACGCCTCATCTGCGTGAAATTTCCTAGCTATATGCCGCTGGCTGGCCTCAGATGCAACTAGATGACACTGAAGCGGCGTCGTTCATGTCAAAAGCCGTTGATCAGATTGAGAGATTCATTTGCTTGCCAGCACATTCCCGACATGCCCAGCAAAACAATCGCTGATATCGACCTTTGAGGAAATTCACCCCTGCCAAAGCACGGGATAGAGCGAAACCACAAGCAGCACAGCCATTGTCCAGTTGAATATGACCAATCTGCGCGGGTTCGTCAGCATTCGTGCCATCTGCTGTCCCAAAACGGTCCATGTGCTGACCGACGGTAAGTTGACGGCTCCGAAGACAAACGCAACGATGGCAATCGCATACATCGTTCGATCTGGCGTATAGGCCGTGGTGGCGGTCAGGGCCATGGCCCAGGCTTTTGGATTTACCCATTGAAACGCTGCGGCTTGCAAGAATGTCATCGGCACGCCGGTCGCCTCGGCGCTGTTTGCCGGCGCGGCATGTGCAATCTTCCAGGCCAGATAGAGCAGATAGATAACCGACAGGATTTTCAGCACTGTATAGCTGACGGGATACCGGTCGAAGACCTGCACCAGACCGGCTCCGACAAGCAATACCATGAAGGTAAAGCCCAGCCCAATGCCCAACATATGCGGGATCGAGCGTCGAAAGCCGAAATTCGCCCCCGAAGCCATCAGCATCAGGTTGTTCGGCCCCGGTGTGATCGAGGTTACGAAGGCAAAAGCGATCAGGGCTATAAGGATGTCATAAGTCATGGAGCGAAGTATTGTCGGCTCTGCGGCAAATGAAATTGCTTTTATGTGCGTGTTTCCTGTATTTGTGCAATTAATGATGAAAAATGACAGAATAAACCGCCATATATTGCAGGAACTGACCCGTGACGGACGGATCAGCAATCTCGACCTGGCCGAGCGTGTGGGCCTTTCCCCTTCGGCCTGCCTGCGCCGCGTGCAAGAACTTGAGCGGGCCGGGGTGATCACGGGGTATCGCGCGGTGCTGGACCCGGCGGCGATGGGTATCGGCTTTGTCGCTTATATTGGTGTAGGGCTGGGCGAGCATACGAAGGCCGCGCAGGAGGGGTTTGAACGCGCGCTCCAGCAAGCCCCGGAAGTTGTTGAGTGCCACAACATCACGGGAACAATCGAATACTTGCTGCGGGTCGAATGTGCAGACCTGCCGTCTTACAAGACCTTCCATACCGAGGTGCTGGGGACGCTGCCGCATGTCACCTCGATCACATCCTATGTGGTTATGGGTTCGCCCAAGAATTTACGGGCGTGACGTCTTGAATTGTGAAGGCACACTCACTTGCAGGGCGAAAACTCACGGCCTAATGTCGTGGAAATGACGTTGCCAGGGGATATGCACAGCCATAATGGCACGCAAACAGGGAGAATACGATGAAACGCGTTCGAACAGTGGTGACCGCAGTTGCCTTGTCAATGGTTGCCGGGGCCGCCTTGTCTGCCCCGCTTAAACTGCAACCTGCCAACCCGCAGCCTTCTCCGAAAGCGGGGCTGAATGTGAAATATGTTGGTACAGGTAATCAACACAAGAAGATCCGCGATCTGAGTCAGGCAAAAAGCATGTTGTCCAAAGCACAGCCTGGGCAACCGCTGCGGGGTTTGGATTACAGGGACACCAGTCAGGGTGACGATGTTATGACCTTCGACAGCGCTTATAATGTTGCTGCCGAAATTACGGGGTACATGCGGTTCGATTCGCCGGGGATTTACGAGTTGGAAACCTGGTCGAATGACGGGATAGAAGCATTCGTCGGAGGCCAGAATATCGGCTATGTCACGGGTATTCAGGGCTGCGAGGCCAACCAGCGGACCGAAGTCGAAGTGCCCAAGGCCGGGTGGTACCCTCTCAAGATCATCTATTTCCAGAAGCTTGGAACATCCTGCCTGATGATGAAGTCGGGTAAAAAAGGCGAAAGGTTCACCTGGACACCGAATGCTGTCTTTGGGCGGTGACGCCAGAAAACAATTGAAAAAGGCGCCGGGTCGGGCGCCTTTTTTTTTCTCAGCCGTTGGCCGCGATCAGTTCGGCCTGTGCCACGATCACCTCGGCCTGCTTGATCGACGCGATGTCGACCAGACGTCCTTTGTAAACTGTCGCACCTTCGCCATTGGCTTTGGCCTGTTCCATCGCGGCGAGAATTTCTCGGGCCTCTGACACGGCTTCTTCTGATGGGGTGAACACCTGATTGGCCAGCGCGATCTGCTTGGGGTGGATCGCCCATTTACCGACCATGCCCAGCGTGGCCGAGCGTTTGGCCTGCGCAATGTACCCCTCGTCATCGCTGAAATCACCGAAGGGCCCGTCGACTGGCAGCACGCCATGGGTGCGGCACGCGGCAACGATGGCGGCCTGTGCCCAATGCCATGGGTCGGACCAGTGTTTCGCACCCTCGTGCAGCATGTAATAATTTTCCTGCGTGCCGCCGATGCCGGTTGTCTGCATCCCCATCGAGGCAGCAAAATCCGCAGCTCCCAGGCTCATAGCCTGCAAACGGGGCGAGGAGGCCGCGATTTCTTCGGCATGGGCGATGCCAGCTGCGGATTCGATGATAACCTCGAAGCTGATCGGTTTGGCACGACCTTTGGCGCGTTCAATGGCAGTGACCAGTGCGTCTACCGCATAGACATCCGCCGCGCAGCCGACTTTGGGAATCATGATCTGATCCAGACGGTCGCCCGCCTGTTCCAGTACATCGACAACGTCGCGATACCAGTACGGGGTGTCCAATCCGTTGATGCGAACGGACATGTATTTGTTGCCCCAATCCACGGTGTTCAGTGCTTCGATGACATTGGCGCGGGCCGCATCCTTGTCCGAAGGTGCAACCGAGTCTTCAAGATCGAGGTTGATCACATCTGCGGCGGATGCTGCCATCTTCGGGAACAGTTTGGTGTTCGACCCCGGGCCAAACAGCTGACAGCGATTGGGGCGCGCCGGTGCGGCAGGTTGGATGCGAAAGCTCATCTGGACCTCGTCTGAGTAATGAAATTACGATTTTTCTGCTCAATGAGGTATTAAATTGCGTGGTGCGGCGCAAGAGCGATTGTGCATCTGCGGCAATGCGGTTGCAGAAAGCGGCTTCAAAACTGCCCGACTGGGGCGATTAAAGTTTAATCATTTTGAAAACTTCGAAGATTTTTGCGCATATTGCGAATATTGCACAAGAAACTCGCGCATAGCTCGTGGTTGACGGGCCAAAACGCGAAGCGCTCGTTTTGCCGCTTCTCTAGCCTGCCCCGGAATCAAAGGAGTGACCGCAATGATCGAGACACCGTACCTGCTGTTCCTGGGCGATGCGCCCGACCAATTGGCGGCCAAAGTGGCTGTTGGGATCAAGGACTGGCGTCCGGAAAACGCCGTGGGCCAGTATCGAATGGATGGCTGCAAGGCCGATCTGGGCCTGACTGACATGACCCTGACCGAAGCGAAAGAAGCCGGAGCCAAGACGCTGGTGATCGGCGTGGCAAACCGCGGCGGTGTGATCAGCCAGGACTGGAAAAAGGTTCTGGTTATGGCGCTTGAGGAAGGGTTCGACCTGGCCTCGGGGTTGCATAATCTGCTGCGGGATGAGCCCGACCTGGTAGCGGTTGCCGAAGCAACAGGACGAAAACTGCACGATGTACGGGTGCCCGAGATCGATTACCCGATCGCAAACGGGATCAAACGCAAGGGCAAGCGGTGTCTGGCCGTCGGAACAGACTGTTCGGTTGGCAAGATGTACACCGCGCTGGCGATGGACGCCGAGATGCGTGAGCGCGGGATGAAATCGACCTTCCGCGCGACCGGCCAGACCGGCATCCTGATCACCGGTGACGGTGTGCCGCTGGACGCAGTCATTGCCGATTTCATGGCTGGTTCGGTCGAATGGCTGACACCGGACAATGACGAGGATCACTGGGATCTGATCGAAGGGCAGGGATCATTGTTCCACGTATCCTATTCCGGCGTGACCATGGCACTGATCCATGGCGGCCAGCCGGACGCCCTGATCCTGAGCCATGAACCGACCCGTGCGCATATGCGCGGCTTGCCAACCTATCAACTGCCGACATTGGAAGCCCTGCGCGACACCGCGCTGGCACTGGCCAAAGTGGCAAACCCGGATTGTCAGGTTGTTGGCGTTTCGGTCAACACGCAGCACATGTCCGAGGCTGAGGCGACCGCCTACCTGGCCAAGATCGAAGCGGATATGGGCCTGCCTGCGACCGACCCGTTCCGCTTTGGTTCGGGCAAGCTGGTGGACGCGCTGGCCGCAATGTGATCTGAACAACGCGCCGGTGGCGGGGCTGTTTCACCTCCGGCGTGAGTATTTGGGAAAAGATGAAGGAACGGGTGCGTGCAGATTGAGGTTTCTCGCGATGTGTTCCGGCTGGCGCAGGTCTTCACCATCTCGCGCGGGTCGCGGACCGAAGCAAAGGTGCTGACGGTTCGGGTGTCGGACGGAACTCATCAGGGCTGGGGCGAATGCGTTCCTTATGCGCGTTATGACGAAACGCTGGAGTCCGTTGAGGCCGAGATTGCCGGTCTGCCCGCGGATGTCACCCGCCGGTCGCTGATGGATCTGCTGCCAGCAGGTGCCGCGCGGAACGCCGTGGATTGCGCCCTGTGGGATCTGGAGTGCAAACGAACCGGCAAACGCGCCTGGGACCTGGCAGGTCTGCCCAAGCCCGGCCCCGAGATCACCGCCTATACATTGTCGTTGGACACCCCCGAGGCAATGCAGGCGCAGGCCGCCGGGAACGCGCATCGCCCGCTTCTGAAGATCAAGCTGGGCACACCTGATGATATGCCCCGGCTTGAGGCAGTGCGAGCCGGTGCTCCGGTCTCCAAGATCATTGTGGATGCAAACGAAGGCTGGTCGGCCGAGGTTTACGCCGACCTCGCCCCGCATCTGGTGCGGCTGGGCGTGGCGTTGGTGGAACAGCCATTGCCCGCAGGAGATGACGACGCATTGATCGGTATGAAGCGCCCGGTGCCAGTCTGTGCTGACGAATCCTGCCATGACCGCGCCAGCCTGCCCAAGTTGAAGGGCAAATATGATGTCATCAACATCAAACTCGACAAGACCGGAGGCCTGACCGAGGCGCTGGAGTTGCGCAAGGCGGCGATTGCCGAAGGCTATGACATTATGGTGGGATGTATGGTCGGCAGCTCGCTTGCCATGGCACCTGCGACATTGCTGGCGCAGGGTGCGATGGTAACGGACCTTGACGGCCCGCTTCTGTTGGCCGAAGACCGCGACACCCCGCTGGATTTTGACGACGCCGGAGTGCACCCGCCTGCGGCCGCACTTTGGGGTTGAGGAGACGAACATGACCCGCACCGTTTACGTAAATGGCGAATATCTGCCGGAGACCGAGGCCAAGGTTTCCATTTTTGACCGTGGCTTCCTGTTTGCGGACGCGGTCTACGAAGTCACCAGTGTGCTGGACGGCAAGCTGATCGACTTCGAAGGTCACTCAGTCCGTCTGAAGCGCTCGCTGGACGAGCTTGAGATGGCCGAGCCCTGCACCAAGGATGAACTGTTGGAAATCCACCGTAAGCTGATTGAGCTGAACGGTATCGAGGAAGGTTTGGTCTATCTGCAGGTTTCGCGCGGCAGCGATGGCGACCGGGATTTTGTGTTTCCGTCGGCAGATACCCAGCCCAGCCTCGTTCTGTTCACGCAGAACAAGCCGGGGCTGGCTGACAGCCCGGCGGCAAGGAAAGGCGCCAAGATCATCTCGATCGAAGACATCCGCTGGGGCCGCCGCGACATCAAAACGGTGCAATTGCTCTACCCGTCGATGGGCAAGATGATGGCCAAGAAGGCAGGTTGCGACGACGCATGGCTGGTCGAGGACGGCTTTGTGACCGAGGGCACCAGCAACAACGCCTATTTCGTCAAAAACGGCAAGATTGTCACCCGCCCGCTGTCCAACGATATCCTGCACGGCATCACCCGAAAGGCCGTGCTGCGCATGGCGGCTGAGGCGCAGATGGAAATCGAAGAGCGTCTGTTCACCATCGACGAAGCCAAAGAGGCGGACGAAGCATTCACCACCTCGGCCAGTGCCTTTGTAATGCCGGTGGTTGAAATCGACGGAGTTGCGCTGGGTGACGGTACGCCGGGGCCGATTGCAAAACGCTTGCGCGAGATTTATCTGGACGAAAGCCGCAAGGCGGCGATCTAAAGAAAAAGGCCCGCCAATCTGGCGGGCCTTTTTCGTATTGGGCCTAGCCCTTTTTCGTTACATTCTCTTCAAACGCGACCTTGAAAGCGGCCTGTTTTTCAGCGCTGGCCTCGGTTTGATAATTGGCTTTCCATTCATCCATGGTCATGCCGTAGAAAAGTTCTCGGGCCTCGTCCTTGCCCATCTCGATCCCCTTTTCATTGGCCGCTTCCTGATACCACCGTGACAGGCAGTTTCGGCAGAACCCGGCCAGATTCATCATGTCGATGTTCTGCACATCGGTGCGGTCTTCCATCAGGTGCTTTTGCAGCCGACGAAAGGCGGCAGCCTGAAGTTCGATTTCGGTTTGCTTGTCCATAATGTGGCTCCGGAAGGCAGTGTGTGTTGCGTTTGACCTAACAATCCTGCCGTGTCGTTACAACAACGGCGCTCGTGGTCAGCGCTACCTACATCAGTTTCAAAGCCAGCCAGGGCACGATGCAAAAGATCAGTGTCAGGATCTTGTAGTTGGCAAGGTATCTGAAATAGGCACGTTTCACGTCGGCGCGATCCATCTGAAACATCCTGCCGTGAATGCCAGCGATCCAGTCCTGCAAAAGCAGAATCATGACGGTGGTGAACAGCAAAACCGCGATATTAAGCGCGGCCACCCAACCGAAAAACGTTGTCAGAAACTCATGTGTCATGACGATCCCCTTTCCCGCAATATATGGGGATCAGAGGCATTGCACACAATGGTGTGAGGGGTGGAACGTCCCTGCAAACCTTGCGGTCAAAGGTCGCTGGCGTCCAACGCTTCTTGCAGGATTATCGCCAGCCGCTCGGCCCAATGCCGTTGTCCGGCATGATCGGCGATCAGATCATTGCGTAGCTCGATCAATGCATTGGGACGGCCAAAAGCGGTGCAGTGCTTGTCAATCGCATCACCCGGCAAAACGCCGGTATAGGGTTCATTGACACCAACGCACAGGTCATCTTCCTGTTGCAGCCGTTCGATCAAAGGACGCGAGAACCGCTCGTCCGGCGTGTGCAGCACACCAATGTGCCACGGACGCGGATCACGTCCGCGCAGCTGACGCGTGAAGGAATGCATCGACACAATTACCGCATGTGGCAGTGCCGCCATCTCGGACAATGCTGTGTGGTAGGGGCGATAACACATGTTCAGGCGGTGTTCGCGCTCGGCGGCATCGGCATGGCGGTTGCCGGGAATGATCGACCCGTCATACAGTTTCATCAACAGCGTGGGGTCATCTTCCCCTCGGTTCGGGTCAATTACGAGGCGCGAGAAATTGGCAGCAATCACCGGCGCGTTCAGAATCTCGCCCAGATGTTTTGATACCTCATACGCGCCGACATCATAGGCGATATGGCGCTCCATATCCTCGCGCGGCAGGCCAAGGTCTCCGTCATTGACCTCGGGGGGGACGATGTTGGTTGCGTGGTCGCATGTGATCAGCCATCGGGACGGGCGATCCGCGCCGTGAACAAAAAACGGGGTGTAAGTCATAAGCCTGTCATCTAGTTTGTCGCAGGTGTAGGGCAGTTGCTTTAAAAAGGGAATTGCGCAATAAGCGCCACAGCAGTGTTTGCGGTAACATTTTGCAAAAGCTGATCTGCGAACCTGAACCGGCATGAGGAGGTCAAGACCAATGCGACGCCTGAGAAATGTAAAAATCGTGGCGACGCTGGGACCGGCGTCCAGTGACTATGACACCATTCGCGCCCTGCACGAGGCCGGGGCGGATGTGTTCCGTCTGAACATGAGCCACGGCAGCCATGACGAGATACGTGAACGCCACAAGATCATTCGGCAGGTTGAAAAGGATCTGGACAGCCCGATTGCCATTCTGGCTGACCTTCAGGGTCCCAAGCTGCGGGTTGGTGTTTTTGCAAATGATGCGGAGGATTTGGAAGAAGGCGCGGCGTTCCGTCTGGACCTTGATCCAGCTCCCGGCGACACCACCCGCGTGTGCCTGCCGCACCCCGAGATTTTCGCGGCCCTTGAACCGGGCGCGCGCCTTCTGGTCAATGACGGCAAGATCCGTCTGATCGTTCAAGATTGTGGTCAGGACTTTGCCAATTGCACAGTTGAGGTCGGCGGTACGATCTCGAACCGCAAGGGTGTGAACGTCCCGGATGTGGTACTGCCGCTGGCGGCCTTGTCGGAGAAGGACCGTGGCGACCTTGAGTTTGTCTGCCAATTGGGCGTTGACTGGCTGGCGCTGAGTTTCGTGCAACGCGCCAAGGATGTGTTCGAGGCCCGCGCGCTGGCTGATGGACGCGCCGCGATCCTGTCGAAGATCGAAAAGCCGGCGGCGGTCGAGGCGTTCGACGACATCCTTGATGCGTCGGACGGGATCATGGTGGCGCGGGGCGATCTGGGGGTGGAGCTGCCGGTATCTGCGGTGCCGCCCATTCAAAAGAGGCTGGTCCGCAAGTGCCGTAGTGCTGCCAAGCCGGTCATTGTCGCCACCCAGATGCTGGAAAGCATGATCGAAAGCCCGATGCCCACCCGCGCCGAAGTGTCGGATGTGGCCACCGCGATCTATGAGGGTACGGACGCAATTATGCTCAGCGCGGAATCGGCGGCAGGTGCTTATCCGGTTGAGGCTGTGCAGACCATGAATAAGGTCGCCATCGAGGTCGAGGCCGACCCGACCTATTCCCAGATTATCGCCGCGTCCCGCACGGCAAAAGGAAGCACTGTGGCCGATGCCATTGTTGCGGCTGCCCGCGAGATTGCTGAAAAGACCGATATCAAGGCCATCTGCTGCTTTACGCAAAGTGGAACCACCGCCTCATTGACAGCCCGTGAACGTCCCGGTGTTCCGATCATTGCGATGACATCGCTGATGGGAACTGCGCGAAGGCTTTGCCTGAGCTGGGGTTGCAATTGCGTCATGACGCCAGAACTCCAGCGGTTCAAAAGCGCCGTGGTCAACGCGGCCCGCGCGGCGCGGGCAGGGGGGTTCGCAACCGAAACCGATCAGATCGTGGTTACGGCCGGTGTCCCTTTCAACGTTCCCGGCACCACCAACATTCTGCGGGTGGCCCCTTGTGATGAACGGCTGATCTACAGCACGGATCCGGAATAACCGCACCCTGACACTCGGGCCCGAGTGTCATGTCAGCCAACCGGCTCTTTTACAATTTCCATAACTGTAAAAGAGCTGGTCTGGTGTATTCCCGGCAGCTTGTTGATCTTCTCGCCCAGTACCAGACGGAAATGCGCAATATCGCGCGTTCGAACAGTCAAAAGATAATCAAACGAGCCCGCCACCATCAGGCAGCTTTCGATTTCCGACACATTCCGAACAGCGTCGTTGAACCTCACCAGGGATTGTTCCGCCGTCGCGACCAGGGATACCTGCACCACGGTCAACAGCGCCAGCCCCATCCTTTCCTTGTCGACGACGGCTCTGTACCCTTTGATATAGCCATTCTTCTCAAGTCGTTTTACACGCTCGGAACAGGGCGTATTGGTCAGGTTCACGCGCGCCGCCAACTCAACTATCGAGAGCCGTCCATTGGCCTCCAGCTCGTACAGGATGCGTTGATCGATATTGTCTAAATCTCTGCTAATCAGTAAAATTCCCTGTATTTTTGGCGCAATTCGATAAATTACACTGAAAATGGCCCAAAAAAATCTCCAATTCCTAGTGAAATTTCCTAATACTTACCAAAGGGCGGTCTTGTTGAAAAGTTCCAAGTTCCGGCCGCCCTGCCGGGGGCGTGGGCCCCGGCCTTAACAACAAAAACGGAGGAACGAAATGACAACAAAGATTGTCATAGGACTCGACGGGACTGAAACCGGCGAGCGTGCGATTGCCTTTGCCAAGGATTTGGCAAAGCTGATCGGAACGTGCGATTTGCTGGTCGCTTATGTGATCGAATGGTCACCTTACACATTCCAGACACCTGAAGAAAACGCCCAGCGCCACAAGCGCCGCGAAGAAGAGGTTGATCTGGCAATGTCGCGTGTCGTGACACCTGCTGTTGAGGCCCTCAGGGCTGCGGGATTCGAAGCGCAGGGCATTGTGCGCCATGGCGATGTTGCGGAAACGCTGAACGCCATCACGGTCGAAAACGGAGGCTCGCAAATCGTCGTGGGTCGGGCATCTGCGGACGGGATCAAGAAACGCCTGTTCGGCAGTTCGACGCAATATCTGGTAATGCATGCCGACGTTCCGGTTACGGTCGTGAACTGAGGGGAGGGCTAAAATGAGAACGCTAAAAACACTTGGCGCCGTAACGGCCGCCACCATTGCCGCCAGCCCTGCCCTTGCACAAGAGGCGCCGGGACTGGATGAAAAAATCAATCAGGCCTTTGCAAACCTGACCGGACCGTTTGTCAGCTTCATCTTTGCACCGCTGCCCGGAACCAGCTTTCCGTGGATCGTCATGTGGCTGGTGATTGCTGCATCGGTTTTCACACTGTATTTCGCGCTTGTGCAGTTGCGGTTCTTTGGTCACGCGATCAGCCTTGTCAAAGGTGACTATTCCGATCCCAACGACGCGGGCGAGGTCAGCCACTTTCAGGCATTGGCCACGGCGCTGTCCGGCACTGTGGGCTTGGGGAATATCGCAGGTGTGGCCGTTGCCATTGGCATCGGTGGGCCGGGTGCAACCTTCTGGATGATCCTAGCGGGCCTTCTGGGCATGGCATCAAAGTTCACCGAATGTACGCTGGGCGTGAAATACCGCAATGAATACGAAGATGGCACCGTTTCGGGTGGCCCGATGTATTACATGTCCAAGGGCTTTGACGAGTTGGGTCTGCCCGGTGGCAAGATCCTGGCGGTGCTGTTCTCGATCTTCTGTATTCTGGGCGCATTGGGCGGCGGGAACATGTTCCAGGCCAACCAGGCACATCAGCAGATCGCGGGTATCGTTGGCGACTATCCGGGCTGGATTACCGGTATTGTTTTTGCTGCGGTCGTGTTCATGGTCATTGTTGGCGGCCTGAAATCCATTGCTCGGGTGACTGAAAAGGTCGTGCCGTTCATGGGTGTGCTGTATGTCGCCACCGCACTGGTCATCATCGCGATGAATGCGGACATGATCGGCTGGGCCTTTGGTCAGATCTTTGCCGGTGCCTTCACGGGGCTGGGTGTTGCAGGGGGCATGGTCGGTGCGCTGATCCAAGGCTTCAAGCGCGCGGCATTCTCGAACGAGGCGGGCGTGGGCTCTGCAGCTATCGCGCACTCGGCGGTTCGGACCAAGGAGCCGATCACCGAGGGTTTTGTATCGCTGCTTGAACCCTTCATCGATACCGTCGTGATCTGTACCATGACGGCGCTGGTGATCATCATCACGCAACAGCTGATCATCGATCCTGAAACCGGCAACTACATGCTGAACGAAGCGGGTTCCGCCATCGCAACAGTGGATGGAAATTCCGGTGTCAGCCTGACTTCTGCCGCGTTTGGCAGCGCGTTCAGCTGGTTCCCGTACATCCTTGCGATTGCGGTGATCCTGTTTGCCTTCTCGACCATGATCAGCTGGTCCTACTATGGCCTCAAGGCCTGGACCTACCTGTTCGGAGAAGGACATACAAAAGAGCTGATCTTCAAGGTCATCTTCTGTGTCTTCGTGGTGATCGGCGCTGCGGCCAACCTCGGCCCCGTTATCGACTTCTCGGATGCGGCGATCTTTGCGATGGCGGTTGTGAACGTCTTTGCTCTCTACTTCCTGATGAAAGTGGTGCGGCAGGAACTGGCGTCCTACTCCGCAAGGCTGAAGAGCGGTGAAATCCGCAAATTCGAACACTAAATCCAATCACCGGGGCGGCTTGTGTCGCCCCGGTGCCTGACCAGGCTGCAAAAAGCACAGATTCTGGTCCAAACCCCCTTGCCAGTATGACCGAACTTGCGTAAACGGCGCTTCTGATCGCGTGACCGGCCGAGATGGCATGCCGAGTCGCGTCTGAAACCGAACCCGAAAAAGGAGACGGAAATGCCTAAGATGAAGACCAAATCAAGCGCCAAGAAGCGCTTCAAGGTGACTGCGACCGGTAAGGTCCTTGCTGGCCAGGCCGGCAAACGGCACGGCATGATCAAGCGGACCAAGAAATTCATCCGCGACGCCCGTGGCAACACCACCCTGTCCGCCCCCGACGCAAAGATCGTCAAGGGCTACATGCCCTACGACCGCTAAGAGGAGATGTAAGAGATGTCCCGCGTTAAAGGTGGAACCGTAACTCACGCCCGTCACAAGAAGATCATCAAGGCCGCAAAAGGCTATTATGGTCGTCGCAAGAGCAACTTCAAAGTCGCAACTCAGGCCGTCGACAAGGCCAACCAGTACGCGACCCGTGACCGCAAGAACCGCAAGCGCAACTTCCGCGCGCTGTGGATCCAGCGGATCAACGCTGCTGTGCGCAGCCATGACGAGGCTCTGACATATTCCCGCTTCATCAACGGTCTGAACCTGGCCGGTATCGAAGTGGACCGCAAAGTTCTGGCCGACCTGGCCGTGCACGAACCGGAAGCGTTCGGCGCGATCGTCGCCAAAGCTCAGGCTGCTCTGGCTGCCTGAACCTCTGAAAAGAGACAGTGAAAGAAAGGCCGTCCCTTTGGGGCGGTCTTTTTTGTTGCAACATGCGGTGCATTCCAAGCGCTTCTTGGATCAGGGCATCCATCCCTTCTGCATTGGGATGACGCCAACCAGTTTCAGGCATGACCGGTTTGATCTAGATCATGTAACAGCCCTCGGATCATATTATATATGATTTTATGAATATAAATGAAAAGGGTGAAATCATGACACTAAACTGGAAAGTTGGAGGTGTTCTGCTAGGGCTCGTGTTCTTCGGGGCAGTTCTTCTGGTGAAGCCGATCGGTGTTTCGACCCAATTCGTCATCCTTGACGGAATTATTGCGGACACCGTCAATTCAGAATTCGTAACACAGACGGATGACGGTTACAGTTCAAGCAACGCATACATGGCGAAATCCAACGGCAAATACGCCAAATACGTATCCAATCCGTTGAATTACAGCTTTGTCTTCGTTTTGGCTATGGCCGCAGGGGCGTTCTTGTCGGTCAAGGCGCGCGGCGGTCTGGAACGCGGCGAGGGCAAGCTGCCCATGATCTGGCGCGAAAACTATGGCGACACGCCCTGGGCCCGAAACCTGGTCGCGCTATTGGGCGGCTTTGTCGTCCTCTATGGGGCCAGGTTGGCGGGTGGGTGCACATCCGGTCACATGATGTCCGGTATGATGCAGACAGCCCTGTCAGGCTATATCTTTGCAGCCGGAGCATTTGCAGCGGCAATTCCTACAGCAATGCTGATCTACCGGAAAGGATAAGGCGATGGAAATCATTCTTGCGATCATCATTGGCGCCGCTTTCGGAGCCGTACTTGACCGGATTGGCGCGGCGAATCCAAATTGGATTGTGGGCATGTTGACACTGCGTCGACTCCACCTGATGAAAACGATCCTCCTGGCAATCGGAACCGGTTCGATCCTCATGTTTGGCGGGCAGATGCTGGGGTTTGTGGATGTCGGCCATATGTCGGTAAAATCGGCCTATGTCGGTGTCTTCATTGGCGGATTGTTACTGGGTGCGGGCTGGGCTGCATCGGGCTACTGTCCGGGAACAGGGGTCTGCGCCGCTGCGTCCGGTCGCCGTGACGCCTTGTTCTTCATCGTCGGCGGTTTGTTAGGCGCTGCGGCCTATATGGCGACATATCCGGCCTGGAAGGCCACGGGTCTGCTCGATGGAATTGCTGGCGGCAAAGTCACCCTGGGTACAGTTCCGGGATCCGCTTACGAGGGTGTTTTGTCACTGTCCGGCGATATCCTCGGTATCGCACTGGGTGCCGTCTTTGTTCTGGTTGCATTCGTTCTTCCGGACAGCCTGATCGCAACTGGCGAAAAGGTTGGTGTTGCGGCCGAATAATCACGGCTGAGCGTACACATTCACGACCGGCATCCCGACAAAAAAACCGGCGCAACACGCGCCGGTTTCTTTTTTAGCCAATATCGGTGATCTTACCCGAACACACGCCCCAGTGCGCCGTCAACCGCGTCGGTGATCTGGTCAATGTCATCGGCTGTAGCGATCAGCGCAGGCGAGAAGCACAGCGTGTTGTTGCGACCGGGGATCGAGCGGTTGGTGACGCCGATGATCACGCCCTGTGCCATACAGTCGGCAGTAACGGCCTGCGCCAGTTTCTCGTCCACCGGCTCTTTGGTGCCGCGATCCACAACCAGTTCGGCCCCCAGGAACAAGCCCTTGCCGCGCACATCGCCGATGACCTTGTGCTTGTCCATCAGCGCCAGAAGGTTGTTCGTCATACGCGCGCCCATATCCGTGCAGTTCTGCAACAGGTTTTCATCCTGAATGATGCGCATGTTCTCGATGGCCGCTGCCGGACCAGCGGTGCACCCACCAAAGGTCGAGATATCGCGGAAATAGTTCATCGGGTCCGCGGCATCGTCTTTGAACAAGTCAAAGACTTCCTCGGTGGTGACCATGCAGGCAATCGCGGCATAGCCTGACGCCACACCCTTGGCCATGGTCACGAAATCGGGTTTGATACCGTATTGCTGGTACCCGAACCACGTGCCGGTGCGGCCCACGCCACAGACAACCTCGTCGATATGCAGCAGCACATCGTATTTCTTGCAGATCTCCTGCACGCGCTGCCAGTATCCTTCAGGCGCTTCGATTACACCACCACCCGCTGTTACAGGCTCAAGGCACAGCGCACCTACGGTATCGGGGCCTTCGCGCAGGATGACGGCTTCAATCTGATCTGCGGCCCATTCGCCGAAATTCTCTTCGGGTGCGCCGTCCAGCTCGTGCTTGCGATATTCCATGCAATGCGGCACGCGCACGAAATCAGGTGCAAAGGGGCCGTATTGCGCCGTGCGCTCGTCCTGACCGCCTGCCGACATGGTCGCCAGCGTAGAGCCGTGATAGTCCCGATCGCGGTACAGGATCTTGGTTTTTTTGCCGCCGTATTTTTTGTGCGCGATCTGGCGCACCATCTTGAACGCCTTCTCGTTCGCCTCGGATCCCGAGTTGGTGTAATAGACGCGGCTCATGCCCGGCATCTTGTCGATCAGTTGCTCGGCAAACAGCGCACCCGGGATCGAACCGGCCGAATTGGCGAAATAGCACAGCTTCATCAGCTGGTCGTAAACCGCCTTGCAGATCGATTCGCGGCCATAGCCGACATTGACGGTCCAGACGCCGCCAGAAACCGCATCCAGATGCTCTTTGCCTTTCTGGTCCCAGACACGCATACCCTTGCCCTCGACAATGATGCGTGGGTCATTGGTTTCAAAGGGTTTATGCTGGATCAGATGGTGCCAGATATGGGCGCGGTCAGCCTCGACTACGCGGGAAAGATCGTTTTCGTTGAACGTGCCGTCCATGACATGTCCTTTCAGTGAGGAAGCGGTGCGCGGGATATGGGAATACCACATCCCAGCATGTGTTTAAGATGCTTCAGATCACCGCGAAAGCCCTGCTGTAGATAGGGCCAGATCGTATCATCCCGTATTGCCAGTCGGTTTTGCCGCCGTATTTCTACGGGTTTGTCAGAACGCGAACTTTGTGCTCAATTCGCCCAAACTGCGTTTCGGGAGGACAGCGGATGGCAGCGACACATATCTACGAGCGTCATTTGGACAAATGCCGGGCAAATTACACACCCCTGTCGCCCCTTACGTTCATTGAACGGACGGCGCAGGTCTACCCGGATTATCCATCCGTGGTTTATGGGGATCGCCGGTATTCCTGGGCTGAAACCTATGCCCGTTGCCGGCGTCTGGCGAGTGCGTTGACAGCGCGTGGGATTGGACGGGGCGATACCGTTTCGATAATCGCGGCCAACATCCCGGAAATGTACGAGGCGCATTTTGGCGTGCCCATGACGGGCGCTGTTCTGAACGCAATCAACACACGGCTGGATGCGCCGATTGTCGCATTCATCCTGAGCCATGCCGAAGCCAAGGCGCTGCTGGTCGACCCCGAGTTTTCGGATGTGGTGAAAGATGCGCTGCAACAGGTCGATCATGACATTCTGGTCATCGATATCGAAGACCCCACCTTCGACGGTGGTGAAAAGCTGGGCCGCCTGACCTATGATGCCCTGCTGGCCGAAGGCGACCCCGCGTTTAACTGGTCACTGCCAGCGGACGAATGGGACGCGATCACACTGAATTATACCTCGGGCACCACGGGCAACCCCAAGGGCGTGGTCTACCACCATCGCGGCGCGACACTGAACGCACAGTCGGATTTGCTGGACTGGGATATGCCCAAGCATTCGGTCTACCTGTGGACCCTGCCGATGTTCCACTGCAATGGCTGGTGCTTCCCATGGGCCATGGCAGCCAATGCAGGTGTTTCCGTTTGCTTGCGCGCGGTGCGGGCCGAACCGATCTATGCTGCTTTCCGGGACGAGAAAGTGACCCATTTCTGCGGTGCGCCGATCGTTCTGAACATGCTGGCCCACGCTCCGGATGAGTTGAAGGACTTTGACCACCAGATCAAGGTGATGACGGCAGGTGCCCCGCCGCCTGCGGCCGTGATCGAAGCGATGGAGGCGATGGGTGTCGAGGTCACGCATGTCTATGGCCTGACCGAAACCTATGGGCCTTCGGTTGTCTGCGCATGGAAAGACGAATGGAACAGCAAAGGGCCTGAAGATCGCGCGGCCCTCAAGGTGCGGCAAGGGGTGCGCTATACAGCGTTGTCCGGACTGATGGTGGCCGACCCGGAAACGCTGGAACCGGTTCCGGCTGATGGCGAAACCATGGGTGAGATATTCATGCAGGGCAACGTGGTGATGAAAGGATACCTCAAGAATCCCGACGCTACCGACAAGGCCTTTCACGGTGGCTGGTTCGCGTCCGGTGATCTGGGCGTCATGCACCCCGATGGCTATATCGCGCTCAAGGACCGTTCAAAGGACATCATCATCTCGGGCGGCGAGAATATCTCATCTGTCGAGGTCGAAGGTATCCTCTACAAGCATCCGGCGGTGATGGAGGCTGCAGTGGTGGCCCGTCCCGATGAGAAATGGGGCGAAACGCCCTGCGCCTTTGTCGAGTTGAAACCCGGCGCAGCCGCAACCGAGGCAGAGCTTATCGCCTTCTGTCGCGACCGGATGGCCCATTTCAAGGCACCCAAAACGGTTGTGTTCGGCACCCTGCCCAAGACATCAACCGGCAAGGTGCAGAAATTCGTTCTGCGGGATCAGGCACGGGCGCTGGGTTAAAGATTGTCGAAGATCGACAGGTCCAACGCCAGCATCTCACCCATCCAGATCGCGCGGTCGCGGTGATCCTCCAGATGTTCACCGGTTTCCGGGTGCGTGAAGACCGTCAGGCCCTGCCGGTTCAGCATCAGCCATGGGATGACTTGGTCGAATGCGCTGGCAGCAAAGCCCAGCTGGCAGCTCCAGCGCGAATGGGGGCCGACGTTTCGGGCGTGCATCCGGCCCATTTGAACAGGGAACAGGCGGGCCGCCTCTTCACAGACCTGCCGCGCGGTGTCCTGCGTGTCGGCGTCGAAATAGACATGGGCGTGATAGCCGGTGATCTCGGGCATAGGAACCTCGTCTGCTTTGTTGGCTCAAAGCTAAGGCCTAAAAGGAAAAAAACCTAGCTGCGCATGCACACAGGGTCTGTGCAATGTTAACCCGGCGCATGTGCGTCGGGATGTGCCGCGACAAAGGCCGGGTGATTGGCGCAGGCCTCTTCAACCCGCAGCAGGCGGGGCATATCCGACAAATCAACCTGCCACCGGCGCGCGTTATAGATCTGCGGGATCAGGCAGAGGTCGGCGAGACCGGGCTTTGACCCAACACAGTAGGGGGCCTGTTCGAAATCACCCAACATGGTTTCGAACGCCTGCAACCCGGGTTTGATGAAATTCCGCATCCAGTCGCCGGGCATGTCGGGGGCGTTATGGCTCAGGGTCGTGGCATAGCGCGCAACCGACAGGTTGCAGACTGGGTGGATGTCGACGGCGATCGCATAAGCCAGCGCCTGAACACGCGCACGTTCCGCCGGATCATCAGGCAGAAGGTTCAACTGCCGGGTCCGGTCCAGATAGTCGAGGATGGCCAGCGATTGCGTCAACCGCAGCCCGTCAATATCCAGAACCGGCACAAAGCCCTGCGGGTTTCGCGCGATATGTTCATCGCCCTTTTGTGCGCCGCCCACCAGATCGACAACAACCGGGCGATACGCGATCCCGGCCAGATTCAGGGCGATCCGCACCCGGTAACTGGCCGAGGATCGCCAATAGTCATAAAGGACGACGTCGCTCACGTCCGGGCCTGTCAACTGTCAGTCAAAGCGGCAGCGCGAAGGGCGTCCGTCAGCACCGTACTGTCACCGATGTGGTTGGCCAACACCAGTACCAGCCGCGCATTCAGCGCGTCGCTGTCTGCTTTTTCCAGGCCTTCATGCGCGGCCAGAAGTTCGGCATAGAAGTCATCGGCGTTTTTGATGTTCGGGGTTAGGATCAGGTCTGACATGGGGCTTACTCCTTACCGCAGGCTCTGCGGATCGCGTGCCGGAAGGTGTTTTCTTCGTAACTGTCACGCCGGGCGGCCACATGCTGGTCCGGGCGGATCAGGTAGACTGCGCTGGTCGCGTCGCCCAGATAGCGGCGTTTGAGGGCCAGCGTCATATCATCCTTGACCGACAGCGCCAGTCGCGTGACCTCGATCCCATCTTCTTCCAGGGTATCTGGGGCGTCTGCATCGATAGTCAAAAGCGTGAACTTGCCTGCAAGCTTGGGCAGCAGAAACTCGTCACCAAGCGGAGCGTCGGGACAGGCCGAACCCGGGCGCGTTCCGGCGGGGCCGTTCAGCGCGTCCGCAGAATTCAGCGAAGATCCATCATAGGTGCAGGGCTGGCTCAGGCGGCCAGAATTCACCAGCGGGCGCGCGAAGTCATAATGCTCGCTCAGGTCCAGTACCGCATCGCGCAGGATCCGCGACATCTCGGATTTCGGGGTGATGAAATCGGTCGACCGGCTGGAATTCAGGATGTTCTCGTCCGCCCCGTACACGCGTTCGGCGTTGTAGCTGTCCAGCAGAGTTTCAGGTGCTTTCCCGTCCAGAACCAGCTTCAGTTTCCAACACAGGTTGTCGGTGTCCTGAAGGCCGGAATTGGCCCCGCGCGCGCCAAAGGGGCTGACCTGATGCGCGCTGTCGCCCGCAAACAGGACACGTCCCTTGCGGAAGCTTTCCATGCGACGGCACTGGAACGTATAGATCGAGACCCATTCCAGCTGAAACTCGACATCATCGCCCAGCATCGCCTTGAGGCGGGGGATCACGTTCTCGGGGCGCTTTTCGCGTTCCTTGTCGATGTCCCAACCCAGTTGCAGGTCGATGCGCCACACATTGTCGGGCTGTTTGTGCAACAAGGCGGATTGCCCGCGATTGAACGGCGGATCGAACCAGAACCAGCGTTCAGACGGAAAATCCGCATCCATGATCACGTCTGCAATCAGGAAGTTGTCTTCAAAAATCCGTCCTTCGAAATCAATGCCCAACATCCGCCGGGCAGGGGATGTCGCGCCATCACAGGCAATCAGCCAATCGGCTTCGATTGTGTAAGGTCCTTCTGGCGTCTCGACCTCCAGCCGCACGTGATCGTCATGCGTGCCAATCGCCTCGACCTTGTTGCGTCCGCGTATCTCAATCGGTGCGCCTTCTGCCTGCAACTCGCGGACCCGTTCAACGAAATAGTTCTCAAAATGGTATTGCTGAAGGTTGATGAAGGCAGGGTTGGCATAACCTTCATCCGGTTGCAGGTTGAAGTCATAGACCTGCCGATCATCGAAGAAGACCTTGCCCCGATCCCACAGGACGCCCTTGTCGACCAGTCGGCGCCCGCATCCCAGCCGGTCGGCAATTTCCAGCGTGCGTTGCGAGAAACAGATGGCGCGGCTGCCGAAACTGACCTTGTCATTCTCATCCAGAACCACGACGTCAACCCCTTGCTGCGCCAGATCAATCGCGGCGGCCAGACCAACCGGGCCCGCGCCGATCACGATAACCTTGCGCCGAACTGGCGTCGGGCTGTCCTGATCCGGACTGCGTTCATAGCCGTAAAGCGGAGTTTCAAAGATCTTGTTCATGGGCTTCCCCCCAAGCAGATGCGCCAAAGTGCTGCATGTCCTGTGCCCCGGCAACATGTGCCGAAGCCTTTGGCATATGGTTTCATTGAATCCCGCCGCCTAAAACGATCTGGATCAAACTGGGTCGTTTTTCCTTACCCCTGCAGGGCCTCCCACATCTCAAGATCGCGCTGTGCGGTCCAGATGCGGGGTGTGTCGATGCCACGGGCTTCGTCGTAGGCGCGGGCGACGTTGAACGGCAGGCAGTGTTCGTAGATCGCGTAACTGGCGAATTTCGGGTCACATTCGGCGCGGACTGCATCCCATGCCTCTTTCAGGCTGCCACCGCGCGCCGCAACCCTGGCCGCCGGGCGGTAGGTGCTTTCGACGAAATCGCGAGTGTTTTCGATGGCGGCATTGACCATGTCCTTGCCAACCAGCGCATCGCCGCGACCCGGTGCGATGGCGTCGACATCGAACCACTTGATCTCGTCCAGCGTGTCTCCCCAGTCGTTGAAATGCCCGTCACCGCAATAGCAGGCCGAGTGATATTCGACGATGTCGCCGGTGAACATCACGTTCTGGTCTGGCACGTGGATGACGATATCACCGGCGGTATGGGCGCGCCCCAGATGCATCAGGTCGATCCGGCGATTGCCCAGATAAACGGTCATCGTGTCGCTGAAGGTGGTGGTGGGCAAGGTCAGGCCGGGGATGCTTTCATGCCCTTCGAACAGGCGCGGGAAGCGCTGGAATTCGCTGTCCCAGTCTTCCTGACCGCGTTCCACCACCATGGCACGGGCCATGTCGGACATCAGAATCTGTTGCGCGCCAAAAGCGCTGGCACCCAAGACCCGCACAGCGTGGTAATGGGTCAGCGCCACATGGGTGATCGGCTTGTCGGTCACAGACCGCACGCATTCGATCACCTTGTTGGCCAGGCGCGGGGTCGCCTGCGCCTCGACGATCATCACGCTGTCATCGCCGATGATCACGCCCGAGTTCGGGTCACCCTCGGCGGTGAAAGCATAGAGCCCTTCGCCCACCTCTGTGAAAGAGATTTTCTTTTCCGACATGTCCCCCTGGGACGCGAATGCTTTGGCCATCTTGGTTTTGTCCTTTTGCGGTTGCGCGGAAGGCAGGGGTTGGATGCCTCCGGCGGGAGTATTTGGAAAAAGATGAAGCTCAGTGCGTCATCGCTCGAATGGGGAATTGAGTGCAGGCAGAACGGTGCCGGTGCAGTCGCCGAACCCGATAGTATAGCCGTCGCCCCTGGCAGCGCCGGTCAGGGTCATCGTGTCGCCGTCTTCGATGAAGCTTCGGGTTTCACCTGTGTCCAGCGTCAGCGGCTCTTTCCCGCCCCAGCTGAGTTCCAGAAGTGATCCGCGTTCGGGCTTGGTTGGGCCGGATATGGTGCCTGACCCCAGCAGGTCGCCCGTGTTCATCGGGCATCCCGATGTGGTGTGGTGGGCCAGTTGTTGCGCGGCGGAATAGTACATCTGGTTGTAGTTGGTTCGCGCGATGGTCGTGGCGTCTTGGCCTTCGGGTGCCATGGAGACGGCCAAATCGATGTCATACAGCATCGGGCCGCAATCCTTGAGGTGGTCCAGCAGCGCGAACTCGCGGGCTGGCGTGTCACAGCGGAACGGCTCGAGTGCAGCCTTGGTCACGATCCAGGGGCTGATCGAGGTTGCGGTTGCCTTGGCCTGAAACGGGCCCAGCGGCTGGTATTCCCAGGCTTGTATATCACGTGCCGACCAGTCGTTCAGCAGAACGTAGCCGAAGATATGGTCGTCAGCTTCCTGCACGGTTATCGGGCCATCCGAGGGCGTACCCACGATGGCGCCCATCTCCAACTCGATATCAAAGCGGCGGCAGGGCAGGAAGGCGGGCAGATCCTGATCGGGGGATTTCAGCTGTCCCCACGGGCGGCGGATATCCGTGCCGGATACCACGACCGAGGACGCCCGTCCGTTATAGCCAATCGGAATGTGCAACCAGTTCGGCGGCAGCGCGTTTTCCGGGCCACGGAACATGGTGCCCACGTTGAAGGCATGGTTTCGCCCGGCGTAGAAATCGGTGTATTCGCTGACCGCGAAGGGCAAGTGCATCTGGGCTTCGGCCTGCGGTACAAGCAGCGGTTCGATCTTGCTTTGCTCGTCCGAGCCCTCGGCCAGAAGGCTGATCAGCCGCTCACGCAGGGCTGCCCAGACGGCGGGGCCTTCCTCCATCAAAGGGTTCCAGAACGGCAGATCGAACAGCGGCTCATCGCTTAGGGTGATTAACCCTTCGGCTTCGGCGGCGGTAACGTCGAGGATCATGTCACCGATGGCCACGCCGCAGCGCGGATCATCGCCTTCGGTCGAGAAGACACCGTAAGGCAGGTTGTTCAGTGGAAACGGATGCGCCGCGTCATTGGCCGAGGCCACCCAGGATTTCATCAAAGGCATATTTTGCCCCTATTTTGTTATATTTGGTACGTGGTTCGAAACGATCATAACCCCGAATAGACAGGCGCCAAAGCCCAGAGCGGGCGCGGTTGCAGCATGTCGACTGCCAGGGTCCCGTCTTTGTTTTCCGGTTGCGGCGACAAGACGCCTGCAACCGGAATGGATATGTTCATCGCCATCAGGACGGGTGCCGTCTGGCGAACCCGGTCTGAGGGTCATTTCTTGCCCGGTGTGCCGTCGAACTTCTTCTCAAGCGATGTCCAGCAGTCGATATAGTCGTCCTGCAGCGGTGCCTCATTGGCGGCAAACGGTGTCAGGTGCTGGGGGAACCGGGTTTCGAACATGAACGACATCGTCTGGTCCAGCTTTTCCGGCCCCAGATTGGAATAGGACGCCTTGTCAAAGGCTTCCCTGTCGGGGCCATGCGGGATCATCATGTTGTGCAGACTGGTGCCACCGGGAACGAAGCCCTGCGGTTTCGCATCGTATTGACCGTAGATGTTGCCCATCAGCTCGGACATGATGTTCTTGTGATACCAGGGTGGTCGGAACGTATCCTCCATCACCATCCAGCGTTCGCGGAACAGGACAAAGTCGATATTTGCGGTGCCGGGCTGGCCAGAGGGTGCCGTCAGAACGGTAAAGATCGACGGGTCTGGATGGTCAAACAGGATCGCGCCAACCGGGCAATAGTTGCGCAGATCGTATTTGTAGGGTGCATAATTGCCGTGCCATGCCACCACATCCAACGGGCTGTGTCCGATTTTCGTGGTATGAAACTGGCCACACCATTTGATCGTCACGGTCGACGGGGTTTCACGATCCTCATAGGCGGCGACCGGAGCTTTGAAATCGCGCGGGTTGGCCATGCAGTTGGCCCCGATCGGACCGCGACCCGGCAGTTCAAACTTCTGGCCGTAATTCTCGCAGACAAAGCCGCGTGCCGGGCCTTCCAGAACTTCAACCCGGTAGAGCAGTCCACGCGGGATGATCGCGATTTCCTTGGGCTCAAGGTCAATGATTCCCAGTTCAGTCGCAAAGCGCAGGCGTCCTTCCTGTGGCACCACCAGCAACTCGGAATCGGCCGAGAAGAAATAGTCGTCGACCATGGATTCGGTGACCAGATAGATATGGCAGGCCATGCCAACCTGGGTGTTCACGTCCCCCGCCGTCGTCATGGTCCGCATCCCGGTCATCCAGTTCAGACCTTCGTCGGAATGCGGCACCGGATCCCAACGATACTGGCCCAGGCTGATCACATCCGGGTCGATGCAGGGGGCCGATTTCCAATAGGGCAAGTAGATTTTTTCGTAACGGTGCGAATGCTTTACCGACGGGCGAATACGATAGCACCAGGTGCGTTCAGGCGGGTTGGCGGTAAAGGCTGTGCCGCTCAGCTGTTCACCGTAGAGCCCGTAGTTGCACCTTTGCGGGCTGTTCATCCCCTGCGGCAGCGCATCGGGCAGCGCCTCGGTTTCAAAGTCGTTGCCAAAGCCGGGCATGTAACCGGCATGGGTACCAACAGGCGTTGCTGCTTGCGTCAATGAATGCGGATCCGTCGGACGGTTCATTACGTATTCCTCCGTTTGCTGCTTGTCGGTTAATAGTTGATTTTGTAACTAACAAGCATGACACATGACGAATCTGAAAAAAATGATGACTTTTTCCTGCAGAATTTTCTGCCGTTCCTGCTGAACCAGGCGGCCGAGCGCGCCTCGTTGGAATTTCAGGCTGTCTACAAGGGGCGGTACGGAATGCTCAGAACCGAATGGCGGGTGCTGTTCCATCTGGGGCTGTTTGGCGAAATGACCGCCAAGGAAATTGGTGAACGGGCCAGAATGCACAAGACCAAGATCAGCCGTGCAGTTGCCAAGCTCGAGGAGCGCCGGTACCTGAAACGCACACGGGACGAGGCTGATCGGCGGGCGGAATGGCTGACACTGACACCCGCCGGGCAAGCTGTGTATCGCGACTTGTACGGGGTGGCTGCAAGCTATGACGCCAGGCTGTCGGACCTGTTCAGCGAAAAAGAGGCCGCCTTGCTGCGCCAGATGTTGCGACGGTTGGCTGGCGTGGATTGACCACTGGTAATTGGCGCCTGCCGTCCCCAGATGTGTGTCATGCTTGATACGGAATTTGAAATGACGTCATTCGAACCTGCCAAGGTATCCACACACACCCTGATCGATTGGTTGGTCCAAAAGGGGCTTGAGGGTGCCGGGCAGGAAGAGTTGCTGGAAGGTTTCTGCACCAGTCTGCTCGACATTGGTATTCCGCTGATGCGGTTCCATGCGGCGCAGTCGACCTTGCACCCGGTTTATGGCGGAACCGGATATAGCTGGTACAAAAGCACCGGCGGTGAATCCGAGAAGTTTGAAAACACGGATACGCCCAGCGAAATGTGGCAACAAAGCCCGCTTTATGCGCTGCTGAACGAGGATCTGGATGAAATCCGGGTCAAACTGGTCGACCATAATGAACCCAGCCGATTTCCGTTGTTGAACGACCTGAGAGAGGTTGGGGCGACCGATTATTATGCCACCGGCATCTCGTATGAGGGGTCGGGGAAGATGCGCCCCGACGGTACCAAAAAAGTCAGTGATGGCGTCCTGATGTCCTGGGCCAGCGATGCGCCGTCCGGGTTTGATGACAGCGATCTCAGGCACATTCATGCGGTATTGCCGCATCTGGGGCTGGCGCTCAAATCCGCCAAGAACCAGAACCTGACCGAAGACCTGATGCGGGTCTATCTGGGTCGTGATGCCGGGCGCCGCGTCCTGTCGGGTGAGATTCGTCGCGGATCATTGCAGCAGATCGATGCGGTGATCTGGAATTTCGATCTGGAAGGGTTCACCAACCTGTCTGAAGATCTGCCGGGTCACGAGATCATCGACATGCTCAATGATTACCTGGCCGTGGCCGTGGGCGTTGTGCACGACAAGGGTGGGAATATCCTGAAATTCATGGGCGATGGGCTGATGGCCATGTTCGATGTCGGCGAAATCGACGAGGACGCCCGTGCCGCGCTCAGCGCGGTGCCCTTGCTGCAAGCCCGTATGGATGAATTGAACGCCAGACGTCAGGCGCAGGGGTTGCCGGTTGCGAATTTCACGCTGGCCCTGCATTCCGGCGAAATCCTGTATGGCAATATCGGGTCTGAAACGCGGCTGGATTTCACGGTGATCGGCCCCGCCGTCAATCAGGCCGCCCGCATCGCGGGTATGCACCGGTCGCTGGGTCAGCGAATCCTGATCTCGGACGACGTCGCGGTCGCGGCACGCCCCTGCGCACAAGACCTCATCTCGGTCGGGCGCTACATGCTGCGCGGGGTGAACGAACCCAAAGAGCTGTTCACAGTATACAGTCCCGGCGGGCCATCAGATTCCAAGTGAAACCGAGGCTATTCCTTCAGCGATTCCGAAACTGAAAGTCGTGAAGGAACACCTTTGTTTAGCTGGGTACGAGCGGCGGGTTGGAGCGAATGTTCGAGAATGGTGAGGATTTGTACGAATGGCGGGTTTGAGGCCATTGCCGACAATGCGGTTTTAAGCAGGGTAATCAGGGAAACCTTCATATTGACCTGATCCGGCGTCCTGTATTTGCATTGAGCTCGAATTGGAGTGCGGCCTTTGAAAAACAACTACATACTAATCGACTTTGAAAATGTTCAACCCAAGAACCTCGAACTCCTTCGGGGACATGTTTGCACCTTGATTGTTTTCGTAGGAGCCAATCAAAAAAGCATACCCTATGACTTTGCACAAGCACTGCAAAGCTTGGGAGAAAATGCTGTTTATCAGAAGATAGCAGGGAATGGCTCGAACGCCTTGGACTTTCATATTGCGTTCTACTTAGGAGAACTCTCTACCAAAGACGCCAATGCGTGTTTTCATGTTATTTCTCGTGACAAAGGCTTCGACCCATTGATTGCACATCTGCGACAAAGGAAGCTCCCCGCTTTCCGTCATGCAGACCTATCCGAGATCCCATTCGTCAAAATCTCGAATGCAAGCTCGCTGGATCAAAAAATTGATGCGATTGTTGACAGCTTGAAGTCTAGAGGAACTTCGCGTCCTAGGAAGATCAAAACCCTTAAGGGAACGATGAACGCACTTTTTTTAAAGATCTTGGAGCAGGAAGAGCTGGAAAGGCTGGTTGATGAGTTGAAAAGACGTGGTCACGTAGTCTTTTCGGATCAATCAGTCAGTTATGGCCCCGACATTACCCAGCACTGACTGGCTTAGGGGCTGAGAATTTCGCGTTTTGAATTGCCCGTTTGCCGCGCAGACCAGCCTCCAATACAGCTGATCAGAAATCGATTTCGACACCCGGCAGGTTCAGCTCTCGCATCATGTCGCGCAGTTCCTGCCGTGCTGCGATGTTCGAGATATTCAGCTGTTTGACGCCAATATCCTTGAGATCCAGCAGGGTCAGGCCGCGCGGAAACAGTTCGCGAAAGATCACCCGTTCGGAAAAGCCCGAAGCGACGCGGAAGCCGATGCGCTGCGACAGCATTTCGATCGCGCGCTGCATCTTTTCCTTGTTGACCATGCGCTGGGTACCGACGCGGTTGCGCACAACGACCCAGTCGATGGGCTTAAGCCCGGCCTGCGCCCGCAATTGCCGGGCGTTCCAGACCATCTCGGAATAGACGGACGGGCCGAGGATTTTCTCACCCTTTGAATCAATCCGCGCCAGCAGGTCAAAATCGATGAAACTGTCGTTCAGTGGGGTGATCAGCGTGTCGGCCAGCGAATGGGCCACCTGGCTCAGCCGGGTATGAGAGCCGGGGCAGTCGATCAGGATAAAGTCGCTGTCGCTTTCCAGTTGCGACACGGCAGCGGACAGGCGGTGGTCATAGATATTCTCGCCCGGTTTCAACGTGCTGGCATCGATCTCGGGCAGGTCGTGATGGCGTGGGCTGGGCAGTGTCAGGTCCGCGCTTTTCAGAAAGTTGTTCCGGTTCTCGAAATACCGTCCAAGGCTGCGTTGCCGCAGGTCCAGATCAAGCGTGCTGACCTTGTGCCCCAGTCGGGCCAATGCGGTTGCCACATGCATCGACACGGTCGATTTGCCAGCGCCGCCTTTTTCGTTCCCGACCACAATGATATGTGCCATGCTTGTATTCCCAAGTCTTGCCGTGTTTGACTACACGTTGTTGGCACCCACTATATGTTGTGTCGCCTGCGATGAAAAGAACCTCAAGCGGCGCTTTTAGGCATTATCGGACTCTATTTTGGAAAACACAGCGCCGTGCGCGGGTTACACGAAGGCGCCTGTCGAGTGATCTGCCTTGATCGGCTAGCCGATCGCGGTTTTGGCGGCGAAATCGCCGCGTCAGTGCCTGTTTCCGAACGCATACACCAACCGCTGCCTGCAACGATCCGCGTCGGAATCAATCGCGCCTTTTGCCTGATTCATACACGCACAGATCGCCCGCCCAATGGGTCCTTTCGCGGTGGCGCCGGTTGGGCCGGATCGTGAAAACTATGCGGGGGACGGAAAATTTGATTAAATACCAAACAGATTTACATCGAATAACCTCGCAGGCTTTGCGCAGGTCCTCTTTGGTTCATCTTCAAAGCAGGTGAAAGGGGCATAGGCATGCCGGACACTGCTGCGGACAGTTCAGGCGGTTCACGCGTTGTTCTTGCAATGACGGCCATTTGCATGATGGTCGTTGGCTTCAACACAACCGCTGTTGCGACCATCCTTCCATATCTGAAGGCCGAGTTCGACCTGACACCTTCGGGCCTGCAATGGGTGATGGCGATCTATACGGTGGCCAGCGCGACCCTTGTGACGATTGTAAGTCGGCTTGGGGACATCACGGGCAAGATGGGTATCTTTTTCTTTGGTATGATCGTGTTTGCCTGCGGCTCTGCTTCTGTGTTGTTTTCACAGAACGCGGCGATGCTGCTGATTGGGCGTGGCGCGCAGGGGGCGGGGGCTGCGGCCCTGTTCGGCACCTCATTGTCCCTGCTGACCGCCGCAACGCCCGAGGAAGAACGGGCCAGCGTGACCGGTGTGTGGGGCGCGATCGTGGGCCTTGCGATAGGCATCGGGCCCATAGTCGGAGGAAGCTTTGCCAATTTCCTAAGCTGGCGCGGGGTATTCGCCACAGACCTTGTGTTACTTGCCATTGCGTTTGTGATCGGCCTGCAGGTCAGCAGGAAGAACTATGTCCCGGATACGCGCCTTCAGGGTGCGAAATTCGATACCGCAGGTGCGATTGCCATTGTCTTGCTGCTGGGCCCATTGTCTTTCGCACTCAGCAACGGTGAGGCACACGGATGGGGCAACGCCCTGACCATCGTGCCTTTGGGTGTCGCCGCTTTGGCGGCCGTTGGTCTGGTCTATACCTCGCGGCGCAGCGACGATCCGCTGGTCGAGTTCCGGTACTTCCGGCACCCGCGCTATCTTATGGCGGCAACGGGGATGTTCTTTGCCGGGTTCGCGTTGTTCTGCTTCTTTGTCTACTTCAACGTGTTCGTCCAATCCCCGGACGCGTTCGGCTATTCACCGGTTGAGGCGGGCGTGGCAATTCTGCCGCTGAGCCTGAGCATGTTTGTCATTTCCGTCACCGCGCCGCGCTTGCTTGCACCTTACAGTTTCCAATGGCCGGTGAGCGCTGCAATGGGGTTGATGGCCTGCGGCTTCCTGCTTTTGACAACAACCTCGAATATCGACAGCTATGCTGAAATCTGGTGGAAGCTGATCATTGTTGGGGTTGGCATCGGCATCTGTTTTTCGTTGCTGCCCCGTCTTGGGCTTCGGTTGCTGCCCGACGAACATGTCGGGCAAGGGTCCGGGGTGATCAACGCATTCCTGTATTTCGGGGCCACGATGGGATCGGTTGTCGGCGGTCTGGCCGAAGCTCTGACCATCCGCTCGGGCCTGTCAGAAGTCATCACCGCACTGCCCGCCGGGTCGACGCAGCGCGACGACCTTGCGCGCGCCCTGACACATGGCACGGCAACACAGGTGGAACAGCTGATTGCCGGGCTTGACCCGTCAACAGGTTCGGCACTGGCCGGGGCGTTGCGGGACCTGCGGGACAATGCCTTTGATGCGGCGATGCTCATGGCCGCTATTGCGGCGTGTATCGGGCTGGTGATCGCGCTGCTGCTGTTGCGCGGTCCGGTTCCGCCATTGCACGACGCGGCTGAACTCACGAAACCCAAGGATCAGATACCGGGGAAAGCAAGGGCCTGAAACGAAAGAAGGCCGCCCGCTGGCGACCTTCCTTTGAAAGACTGTGGCAAAGGTTTAGAAACCCAGGCCTTCGTATTTCTTCTTGAACTTCGACACGCGGCCGCCAGCGTCCAACAGGCGCGACGAACCACCGGTCCATGCAGGGTGAACCGAAGGGTCGATTTCCAGTGCCAGCTGGTCGCCTTCGCTGCCCCAGGTGGATTTCATCTGAACGACGGTGCCATCGGTCATCTTGACGTCGATGACGTGATAATCGGGATGGATGTCTTTTTTCATCTTTCCGCTCCTTACGCTTCGGCGCCAGCTTTAGGCTTGTAGTTGGTGACCTCTGCGATACGTGCGGATTTACCGCGACGCGAGCGCAGATAGTACAGTTTGGCGCGGCGAACGCGACCACGGCGGACAACGGTGATGCTGTCGATATTGGTCGAATACAGCGGGAACACACGCTCCACGCCTTCGCCAAACGAGATTTTGCGAACGGTGAACGAACCGGCAATGCCGCTGCCGTTGTTGCGCGCGATGCAGACGCCTTCGTAGTTCTGCACACGGGTGCGCGACCCTTCGGTCACCTTATAGCCGACACGGATAGTGTCACCGGCTTTGAAATCGGGGATGTCTTTCCCCAGGGCGGCAATCTGTTCCGCCTCAAGCTGTGCGATCAGGTCCATCGCAGTTTCTCCTATCTGCTCGTGGTTGGTCCACGAAGTTGGGTACGGCCTGAGAGCTCTTGGTCTTCACCGGGTCCTGCGTACAGCCCGCCAGAGGTCAGATCGAATGTTCCTTTGGTCTGGCCTGACCCGACGCATCCCTGCCGAAGAAAGCGGGACGTCACGCCATGGTGCAAACCAAAACACCGGAGTCGCAGAACGCGGCACCGGATTGCGGTCGTTTAAGGGTATTGCCGGCAGGGATCAAGGGAAAAACGCCCTGTCTTGCCCAAGGCGCCGGTAGGAATCCGCCAGCCTGAAAGTAAGGCGTTGCCAAGCGGCCCAGATCAGGCATTCTGAGGCAAATAATATGAGCAGATATTTCAGACAGGACCCTATGATGCGATTGGCATTCATGCTGGCCATAACGGCCGTCGCGCTGATGTCTTGCGGGCGGGGCGGCCCGAAACCTCAGGCCGTAGAACCCGTTCCGGGCGTGGACAGGACAGCACCGCTTGTGATCTACCCCGATTTTGGCGACGCGGATCCCCATGACTGGGAAGGGCGTCACCCCGGACAATACCCGATCCATGGCCTTGACGTTTCACGCTGGCAGGGGCCGATTGACTGGCGCACGGCCCGGGCATCAGGCGTCAGCTTTGTGTTTCTGAAAGCGACCGAAGGCGGCGACGTGGCCGATCCCCTGTTCGATGATCACCGCCGCGGCGCACAGTCGGCTGGTGTACCCTGGGGTGCCTACCACTATTATTATTTCTGCCGCTCGGCCCGGGAACAGGCCCGCTGGTTCATCCAGAACGTGCCCAAAGGGGCAGACCTGCCGCATGTGCTGGATATGGAATGGACACCGCATTCCAAGACTTGCACGCTGCGCCCCGATGGCAGAACCGTCCGCGCCGAGGCGCAGCGCTTTCTGGACATTCTCGAACGACATTATGGCCGCCGCCCGATCGTCTATACCACGGTGGATTTCTTTGAAGACACCGATATCGGGCGCCTGCCCAAGACCGAGTTCTGGTTGAGATCGGTTGCGGGCCACCCCCGCACTGTCTATCCCCGCGCGGTCTGGCGGTTCTGGCAATATACCGGCACCGGTCTGGTGCCGGGCGTTCAGGGCCGGGTAGACATCAACACCTTCAACGGCACACCAGACGTCTGGGCCAGATGGAAGGTCGGGGGTTAGGTCTTAGGAGTACCGTAGGTTTCCATAGTGCCGCCGCCAACCAGATGGTCCAACCGGCGCTCCCGCTCTTCCCCAAAGGCGTTGCGCACCCAGAACGATTCACCTGCGCTCAGTTCCCGGCGTTCGAAGCCGCGCTCTTGCAGGCAACGGTCCACCTGATCGATTTCGCCCTGCGTGCGCAGTTCGTCCTGGATCGGGGCGGTAATCGCAGGGCCGATGAGGATACCCCACAGCAGGATATTCGTTGCATATCCCCCGATGACGGCGCTGTTTCCACCTTCGTCAGCTTCCTGAGAGCAGGAGTCGACCGCAACCCGCGCCGAATGCAGATTGTGACCGGCTTGCGTTGGAACGGACATCCCCAGTGGTTTGGTCGTACAGGCAGAGGCAACCAGAAAAGCGCCAAGCAATAACTTCTTCATAATGCAATTAGTCTTTCGTTTTAAGGCCCTGAAAACGCAGGGCTTTCAAACGTGCATATTTTGGAAGATGATCAACTGCAAATAGAATTCTGGCAAACACAGAACCTGCGGCATGTCTGCAACAATTCGGTCTGTCACTCAGACGAATCCGACCGGGATTTTGCATAGTCGGCCCAGATATCCGGGCGCCGCTCGCGGGTTATATCCTCAGCCATCTTGTGACGCCATTCGGCGATGCGGCCGTGGTGGCCCGACATCAGAACCTCGGGTATCGGGCGGCCTTTCCAATCTGCCGGGCGGGTGTATTGCGGATGTTCCAGCAGGCCCGAGGAAAAGCTTTCCTCTTCGGTCGAGGCCTGATTGCCCAGAACGCCGGGGATCAGGCGCACCGTGGCATCGATCAGGGCCTGCGCCGCAATCTCACCGCCGGTCATCACGAAATCCCCCAACGAGACCTCCTGCACACCGTAATGCTCCAGCACGCGCTCATCCACGCCTTCGAACCGGCCACACAACAGGGTCATGCCATCGCAGCGCGCAAGGGTCTGCATCATGCGCTGGTCCATGCGCCGCCCGCGCGGGCTGAGGTAAATCAGTGGCCAGTTGCCCTGAATGCCCGCCATGGTGTGCTCGATGGCTTCGCCCAACACATCGGGCCGCAAAACCATACCCGCGCCGCCCCCGGCAGGCGTGTCATCCACGTTGCGATGCCTGCCGACACCGAACTGCCGCAAGTCCACGGTTTCCAGCTGCCACAACCCCTCTTGCAGGGCCTTGCCGGTCAGGCTTTCTCCCAGAACGCCCGGAAAGGCAGTTGGAAACAGGGTGATGATCTTGGCCTTCCAGACGCCGTGCAGGTCCGGGGTGGGTGTCATCAGCTCACGCGGTTTCAGCGTGGCCCGGATCGCCTTGCGACCATGGGATTTGCCGGGTTTGTCAGTCATTTCTGGCGGGCCAGTTCATGTTGGGCGGTTCGAATCAGGGCCTTTTTCTGAGTGATCAACGCCGTTTCGTCCAGCGATGATCGGTTCAGGGCCAGCAGTTCCCTCAGGACGTCGTCGGACAGCTGAGGGCTTTCATGCGCGGGCTTCACTAGCCGCGCCGATTTCCCGGGTGGCAGGTCGAGAAATTCGGCAAATGGTGCGCCCAATCCAAGGTGGTGGCCTTTCAGCGCTTCCATCCACGCGGTCCGTACCGTGACAGTTGGCAACCGGTCCATAATCCGGTCCGCCGTGTCCTGTAGCGACGGCAGATGCGCAAGATCGGCGCAAAAGCTGTCCAGGTCCTGAACCATGCGCGACAGGTGAAGATCGTGGGCCCAAAGGCTGCGCAACCACGCATCGCGATTGCGCAACGACAGGTAGACGGTGATGTCGGTTTCTTCGCCCACCAGACGGCGGCGCAGCACGCTGACGACCGTTTCCGCCAGTTCGGGTGCGGCTCCGTATCCTTCGCTTTTGTTCCTGCTGGGGCGCAGGCCCAGAAAATTCTCTTCGCTCAGGATCAATCCCCGGCGTGCTCCGAAATCCAGACCGTCGAAAAACGTGTGCAGCTGACCGCCAAACCCTGCCAGCGTGTCATCCAGACGATAGATCGAATGGCGCGTGGCCGCTTCGTTCAACCCGGCCTTGCGGGTCTTATACGGAAGGACCAGCGCGAAATGCGGCCAGATCAGCTCGCGGTTTTCGTGCAGAAAGGACTGTGCTGCCGTCATGCCGGTCTTGTGAAAACCCAGATGCAGCAGAACACGTCGCATCAGATTAGGCCTTCGGGCGGGTCGGCCACGATGCGGCCCTGTTCCAGATCGACGGTTGGCACCACCTGCATCGTGAACGGCAGCAGAACCGTCGCCTTCAGGCCCGGCCCGTGTAGTTCCAGCAGGTCCGTGGCCCCGTGGTTCTGCACGGATTTGACCTTGCCCAGCAGGGTGCCGCCGGTGTCATAGACCTCAAGCCCAATCAGGTCTGTGTGGTAGAACTCGTCATCGGGCAACGAGGGCAACTGATCGCGCCGCGCAAACAGGCGCAAACCGTTCAGGGCATCCGCCTGTTCCTTGGTTTCGACGCCGCCAAGACGGGCGGCAAAACCGTTCTTGATCGTACGCGTCAGAACCACTGGATAGCGTTCCTTGCCGGATTCATCCGTCAGCGGCGAATACGCCTCGATATCTTCGGGAACGGCGCAGAAGCTTTTCAGGCGCACTTCACCGCGTACACCATAAGACCCCGCGACGCTGCCGACGCAGATCAGATCACTCATTGGCAGCCCCCGTCGTCAAACAGATCCCGTTTCTCCATTCGCCAAGCCCGTTGCAGGCTTCGCGCTGATTGTTGCGCTCAAAGAACACGCCCACAATAAAGGCGATCAGCAGCAGAATGGGAAGGCGTATCAATCCGAACATTTGGCGCTACCTTGTTTCGATCTTCAGGCTGTCGGCCCGGTTTTCCCAGCCAACCTGTTCAAGTTCGGGGGTGTCAGATATCTGTTCCGGCCATCCGACACAGAAATACCCGATCAGACGCCAGTTGTCCGGCACATCCAGATCGCGCGCCATCTGTTCGGGGTCCAGAATGGATACCCAGCCCAACCCCAGCCCCTCGGCCCGCAGGGCCAGCCAGAACAGGGTGATGGCAGAGACCACGGAATAGCGCCGCATCTCGGGCATCGAGCCCGCGCCAAGACCCATCCCCTTGTCGGTACTGTCGTCGCAGAAGACGGCCAGTTGCACCGGCGCTTCCTGCATCCCCGACAGTTTCAGGCGGCTGTAAAGCTGCGCCCTGTCGCCGGAATAGCCCGCCAGGGCATCATCATTGGCGGTTTGGAAATTCCTTAGCGCCGCAGCCCGGGCCGCTGCGCTATCGACGCGGATCACGCGCCAGGGTTCGCTTAGCCCCACGGATGGGGCCAGCCGAAACGCGTCGAGGCAGCGCGCAAGCACTGCCTCGTCTACCGCGTCGCCGCGGAACCGGCGCACATCGCGCCGGAGCCGCAACAACAGATCGAACTGCGTGCGAAATGCGTCAGTAAAGGTCTGATCCCGCACGCTTCGGCCTGCTTATTCTTCTGCAGCCGCTTCTTCAGCCGGTGCAGCAGCCGCTTCGGCAGCTTCCGCAGCCTTTGCAGCTTTCTCTTCCGCGCGTTCCTGAGCTTTCTTGCCCGGTGTGCCCTTGTTGGGGTTGTTGCGCTCGGCCTTGTCACGGGTGCCGGCAGCTTCCAGCATACGCGCGATACGGTCGGTGGGCTGGGCGCCCTGATCCAGCCAGTGCTGAACGCGTTCCATGTCCATTTTCACACGCTCTTCGCTGTCTTTCGGCAGCAGCGGGTTGTAGGTGCCCAGTTTCTCGATGAAACGGCCGTCGCGCGGCATCCGGCTGTCAGCCGCGACGATGCGGTAAAACGGACGTTTTTTCGAGCCTGCGCGGGCGAGACGAATTTTCATTGCCATGGTGGTATCTCCTTTGAATGGCATCACGCCGGAGGCGTGTATTTGATTGGCCGGTGTGTTTTCCGGTTAATTCTGATGGTTGCTGAACCTCTGGTTCACCCTTGGTGTTTCCTGTGGTGTCGGATGACTTCCTGAATGATGAAATTCAGAAAAGCCTTGGCGAAATCGGGGTCCAGATCGGCCTCTTTCGCCAGGTCTTCAAGCCGTGCGATCTGCGTGGCCTCACGCGAGGGATCGGACGGGGGAAGGTTGTGTTCGGCCTTGAGCTTGCCAACGGCCTGTGTGTGTTTGAACCGCTCGCCCAGCGTATAGACAAGGATCGCATCCAGCCGGTCGATGCTTTCGCGATGCTCTTTCAGCAATGCAGCCGCGCGTGTCACGGGGTTGTTCATTGGCCGGTCCTTTCGGGTGTCGAAACGTCAATCTTGGGGTGCCGCCACACCTGGCAGGGCTGGCCCAGCAGTTCGGCATTGTCACGCTCCAGCGTTGCGCCCAACCGTTCGGCCAAAGCGCGCGATCGATCGTTTTCGTGGGCGATATACGAAATCACCCCGTTCAGGCCCTGATGCCGCGCCGCATAGGACCGGGCGGCAAGCGCCGCCTCATAGGCAAAACCTTTGCCTTCGAAATCTTCCATCACGGTCCAGCCCAGTTCAGGCTCGTCCCAGCCGGGGGCGTCAATCAGGCCGACGCCGCCAGCGAACCGACCGCTGGATTTCTCGGTCAGGTGCCAGAGGCCAAATCCTTTCAACGCCCAGTGCCCAAGGCGTCTGGCCAACATGCCCCAGCTTTCCAGCGTGTCCCGCGGGCCGCCCACCATATGGCTGCGCTCGGTCGCAAAGAATGCGGTCAGCGCAGGCAGATCATCCAGATGCGGCGCGCGCAGGATCAGACGTTCGGTTTCAACGGTGGGGATGGTGAACGCGGTCATGCGTAGGCCTCCATCCCGCCATTCACCAGATCGGCAGGCGCGGGGTGCCGCCAAATCTCGGACTTGCCGAATTTGGGGTGGTCATAGTGATACTCGAACTGCGCGCCCAGCCGTTTCGCCACCGCCTTGCTGGCATGATTGTCCAGATCAATCAGCGAGATCGCCGTTTCCCACCCCAGAACATCATACGCATAAGACCGTGCGGCCAGTGCCGCCTCGGTCGCGTAACCCTTGCCGGTGGCATGGTTCATCAGCGTCCAGCCGATCTCGGGTTCGGGCCAGCCTTCGGGGCACCAAAGCCCGATCCGCCCGACATAAGTGCCCGAGGCTTTTTCCTCGGCACTCCAGAACCCGTAACCGCGCAAGGACCAATGGCCCAGCAGCGAAGCGATCAGTCGCCAGACCTCATCCCGGCGCAGTGGCCCGCCGACGAATTTTGCCGCATCGCTGGCAAAGAACGCGGTATCGGCGTCCAGATCAGCCTCGGACGGCGCGCGCAGGATCAAGCGCTCGGTTTCAAGCCGGGGGATATGTTGGGCGATGGCGTTCATTACTTCTTCTTGCCAAACCCGCTCAGGCCCTGTGGCAGCCCCATGCCGCCGCCCAGGCCGGGCAGACCGCCGGGCATCTTGCCGCCCATCGCCTTGGCCGCCTGTTCCAGTGCCTTGGGGTCCATGCCGGCTGCCATGTCTTTGGGGCTGGGGCCGCCTTTGCCGAACATGCCCTTCATGGCCTGTTTCAGCATCTTGCCTTTGCCCATCTTGCCCATCTTTTTCATCATGTCCGACATCTGCCGGTGCATCTTGAGCAGCTTGTTGAGGTCGCTGACCTCCATCCCCGAACCGGCTGCAATCCGTTTCTTGCGGCTGGCTTGCAGCAGCTGCGGGTTGGCGCGCTCGCGTTTGGTCATGGACTGGATCAAGGCGATCTGCTGGCGCAGGATCTTGTCGTCCAGACCGGCCTGATCCATCTGCTTGGCCATTTTACCCATGCCCGGCATCATGCCCATCATGCCCTGCATGCCGCCCATCTGGATCATCTGCTCCAGCTGCATCTTCAGGTCGTTCATGTTGAACTGACCTTTGACCATGCGCTTCATCATGCGCTCGGTCTGTTCCATCTCCATCGTTTCCTGGGCCTTTTCGACCAGGGCAACGATGTCGCCCATGCCCAGAATACGTCCGGCGATCCGGTCCGGCTCGAAGGTTTCCAGCGCGTCCATCTTCTCGCCCAGACCGACAAAGCGAATGGGCTTGCCAGTCACTGCGCGCATCGACAGCGCCGCACCGCCGCGCCCGTCGCCGTCCATCCGCGTCAGGACCACGCCCGAAATGCCGACCTTGGCGTCGAATTCTTCGGCCACCTCAACGGCGACCTGACCGGTCAGGCCGTCAACCACCAGCAGGGTTTCGCGCGGGTCAACCGCGTTGCGGACCTGCTCGACCTCGTCCATCAGCACTTCGTCGATATGCAGGCGACCGGCGGTATCCAGCATGTAGACGTCATAGCCGCCCAATGTGGCCTGCTGCTTGGCGCGCTTGGCAATGTCGACGGGTTTCTGGCCCGGTACAATCGGCAGCGTATCAACGCCGACCTGCGCGCCCAGAACCGCCAGCTGGTCCATCGCCGCCGGGCGATAAACGTCGAGCGAGGCCATCAGGACTTTCTTGCCCTCTTTCTCTTTCAGGCGCTTGGCCAGTTTACCGGTGGTGGTGGTCTTACCCGAACCCTGCAAACCGACCATCAGGATCGGGGCGGGCGGGTTGTCGATCTTCAGCTTGCCGGGGTCTTCCTCGCCGCGCAGGGTATCGACCAGCGCGTCATGCACGATCTTGACGACCTGCTGACCGGGGGTGATCGACTTGGTCACCGCCTGACCGGTCGCCTGGTCCTGCACCTTCTTGACGAATTCACGCGCCACCGGCAGCGAGACGTCGGCCTCGAGCAGGGCAACACGGACCTCGCGCAGGGCGGTCTTGACGTCTTCTTCAGACAGGGCACCCTGTTTGGTCAGCCGATCAAAGACGCCGGAAAGGCGTTCGGATAGATTTTCAAACATGCCTTCGGCCTCCTTAGCCGGTTATCTGGTGGCGCGTCCTAGATAGGATGCGTCGGTTAAATGCACAAACGCCCCCACGGGCGAAACTCGCTGGTGGGGGGCGATCCCTGAACGACTCAAGGGACCGGAAGATCAAGACGCTTCCGGATGTTTGGCGGTCATCTACGCCTCTGGGCGCTGCGAGTCAAGGCAAACGCTTTGAGCATCTGGCCACTTGGTGTAGCGTCCAAAGGTCGGGGTCAGTTTTGGAGTTTGGTCATGAGTCAACCATTGCCGCAGCGCACCAAGGATTATGTCGGTGAAGTCACGAATACCGATATCTGGTCCGACTTCGTAATCCGTCCCGACGACATCTTTGTCTGCACGCCTCCCAAATGCGGCACCACGTGGACACAGACGCTGGTACGAATGCTGATCACCAAAACCGCGGATCCAGTCGTGTACAACAACGCGGTCTCCCCCTGGCTCGATTGCGGGTTCAGAGATCGTGAGGAGCAGGACAGAATACTTGCCGCACAGACGCACAGACGGTGCATCAAGACCCACACGCCATTGGACGGGATCACCTATTCCCCGGATGCGACCTATCTGGTGGTGCATCGCCATCCGGTTGACGTGCATTTCTCGCTGCGCCGCCATGTGGAAAACATGAAAGACGACTGGCTGGACTACCTGTTTCCCGATGATCTTTCCGAAGCCTTCGCGATGTTTCTGGACCGGCCCGCCTCGTCAAAGGGCACTGACGATCTGACGCTGGCCTCATACGTCCACCATTACCGTTCATTCCGCGCGTTCCGGCATCTGCCAAACATCCATTTCCTGCATTACGCCGAACTCAGCCGCGATTTGCCGGGACAGGTGGCGCGGATCGCAAACATCTTGGGGACCGAGATCGCACCAGAAATGATCGACGATATCGCTGAGGCCGCAAGCTTTGGTTCAATGAAGGAAAACGCCCGGCGCGCTTCGCAGCAGCCCGGTTTCAAAAGCGCGTTTCAGGATTACGCGCAGTTCTTCTCGTCCGGGACCAGCAACAAATGGGAGGGCAAGCTGACCGCCGATGACATGGCCCGATACGACGCGCGCCTGTCCGAAATGGTGACACCGGCCGATCGAGCCTGGCTGGAGCACGGACAAGTCCTGTAATCGTCAGGCCTGTTCCTTCGTGTCTTCCTGCTGCGCGGGCAGCCATGCATTGACCGCGTCCACCAGATTATGCGCGCCGCGCCCGTTCGAGTACGCATCGACAATCGGATGACGCCCTTCGCTCATTCCCTTGTCCAGCACCAGAACCGGGCGATACAGCGTCGAACTGCTGCTGTCGCTGCGGAAAGTCGAGCTTTCAACTTCGGCATGGGACAGGCTGGACAGCTGATGCTCAATCGCTTCATAGCCAAAGACAGACTGCCTGCGGATCAGAATGCTGTTCTTTGTGCGGTCCAGAATGACCTGAACCCGCCGCACGAAAACGCAAAACGCCCCGACGCCTAGCCCGCCGCCGATTAATGCAAAGAACAGCCCGAACCAGATATTCTCGCCGCCGTCACTGACCATGGCCAGACCTGCGCCGACAAAGGCCAGTATGAAAAAGACCAGCATGATTCCGATGAACCAGGGCGTGTCGGCAAGGATCAGTTGGGTCGGAGTGTTTCGAGTGACTTTCATGGCAGCACGCTAGCACCGTTTTCTGCTCTGCCCCAGCTTGAATTCGCCGCCATGTTGCGCGATGAGCGCTACAAACAGGAGGGCCCCATGGACGCATCATCCACATTTCAGGATACATTGCCGCTCAGTTCTGACGCGCTGTTGGCGCAGCTGGATGATTGGGGGCTGCCCTACCGCCTGCATACCCATGTTCCCTTGCGCACGGTCGAGGACTCCAAGGCCGTGGAAGGCCAGTTCATGGTGCCGGGCGAGAACGCGTTGCGGGTCAAGAACCTGTACCTGCGCGACAAGAAAAAGCGCAACTACCTGGTGACGCTGGAACAAAGCCGCGAGATTGACCTCAAGGCGCTGGGCGCAGAACTGGGTGTCGGCGCCCTGTCCTTTGGGTCGGCAGACCGGCTGTTGCAGAACCTTGGTATTCGCCCCGGCGCGGTCAGCCCGCTGGCGATGATCAACGGCGTGCAGAACGATGTGCAATTCTTCATGGACGCCGCCGCCCAAGGGGCCGAGGTGATTTATATGCACCCGTTGGTCAATGACCGTACCGTTGTGATGAAACAATCCGACGTGATGGCGTTCTTCGATCGCATCGGTTGCACCGTTACGTGGCTGCCCTGATCACTCTAGCGCCAGTTTCAGCGCGGCGGCGACATGCGCGGCGGATGGGTTGATGAACAGGTGCCCGTCGGCCTCGAATACCGGGTCATCCAGATACTTTGGAAAGGCCAGCGGCAGCTCGGTGCAGGCCAGCAGAATGGCGGTTCCGGGACGGGCGTGTTTGTTGCAAAAGTCCAGCAGCCTTGCGCGGGCCGCATCAGAGGCACCACCGTAGAAATCACTGTCGATCATGGCCTGCATCTCGGAAATCTCGGGGTCGGGCAGCCGCGCATTTGCAGTGATGCCCTCGGCCGCCAGACGATCCGCATAGTTGGTGGCCTGCATCGTCACGGTTGTTCCCAGCACCAACGCGTTTGACACGCCTGTGCTGGCCGTAGCCTCTGCCGTCGCGTCGAAAATGCTGAGGATGGGCATGGAAACACCTTGTCTGATCGCGTGCAATCGCGCGTGCGGGGTGTTGGACGCTATGATGCCAAAATCGCAGCCTGCGCGCTCCAGCGTCAGCAGCGCGTCGCGAAACACCGCATCAAACGCCGCCCAGCTGGCTTCGTCCCCGGCGACACCCCGCAAGGCGCGGGTCTTGGCCTGTGTGACTGACTCGATGGTCATGGCAGGGATCGGCAGGGGCGCGCCGTGGCCGCGCGCCGCAAAATGACGCCCGGCACCTTCGGCAATGGCCCTGTAATAGTCCACGGTCGAGGCCCAACCCACACCACCCAGAATTCCGATCTTCTTCATGCGCGCCATCCAGTCCGCCAGTTCCATCTGACCAGCAGACTGGACGTTTCAGGGCTCATTGACCAGAGGCGATCAGGCCGCCAGTTCTGTCACCGCCTTTTTGGCGTTTTCCAGCGCGGCTTCGGGGTTCACCGCCATCTGATCCGCGGCGATGACCGCTACATCATGGATGCCGATAAAGCCCAGAACGTGACGCACATAGTTGGTGGCAAAGTCGATCTCGGACCCGACAGCAGTACCACCCGACGCGATTGCCAGAATGGCGCGTTTACCCTCCAGCAACCCTTTTGGTCCGTTTTCCGAATAGGAAAAGGTCAGGCCCGCTCGGGCGACCAGGTCGATCCAGGCCTTGAATGCAGCGGGGACCGAGAAGTTGTAGATCGGCAGGCCGATAACGATGGTATCGGCCTCTTGCAATTCGGTCACCAGCGCGTCCGAAAGGGCCAGCCGGTCGCGCTGCAGGTCGTCGCGCTGCTCGGCCGGGGTAAAGTTGGCGGCGATCCAGTCTTCGGTCAGCAGGGGCAGGGGGGTAGCCAGGTCGCGGCGGATGATGCGGTCCGCACCCAACTGCCGGACGATGCTGTCAGACAGGTCGCGGGTGGTCGAAGCCACGCGGCGGGCAGAGGCGTCGATATGTAGGATGGTTTTAGCCATTTTCTGGGTCCTTAAGGTCAGGGTAATCTTGTTCTGATCCCAATATGGCTGTTGCGTTTGCGAACAAAACTCGGATACATCAACAGTTATTGTTGGAAATTGCACAGAACGGTGTGACGATGGACAATTGGGATGAGGTGAGGACCGCCTATCAGGTGGCACGCATGGGAACCGTCAGCGGTGCCGCCGAGGTTCTGGGCGTGCACCACGCCACGGTGATCCGCCACATCGACGCGATCGAGGCCCGGTTGGGTGTCAAACTGTTCCAGCGCCATGCGCGGGGATACACCCCGACCGAAGCGGGCGACGATTTGCTGCGCGTGGCGCAGGCTACCGAAGACCAGTTCAACCAGCTTGTCGGCCGGATGAAGGGGCGCGGTGACGATGTATCGGGCGAACTGGTGGTGACGTCGCTGGGCTCCATCGCGCCATTGGTGGTGCCGACGCTGACCGAATTTCAAAAGATGCACCCCGAGCTGATCGTGCGCTACCTGACCGGAGACCGCCTGTTCCGGCTGGAATATGGCGAGGCGCATGTTGCAATCCGTGCGGGATCGGCCCCGGATCAGCCCGACAACGTTGTGCAACCTTTCCGGCAGGAAGAAGTCGGCCTCTATGCCAGTACTTCGTATATCGAACGGCACGGCAAACCTTCGGGCATCGAGGATTTCGGAAACCACCACTTCGTCAGCTCTGACGATGAAAGCAGCCGTGCGCCGTTCACCCGGTGGCTGCGCAACACGGTATCCGCCGACCGCATCACCTTTCGCTGCACCAACAATTTCTGTATGCGCGAGGCCGTTCTGGCCGGGGCCGGTATCGGCTTTATGGCCCGTTGGGAGGCCGCCCGTCATGACACTCTGGTCGAAGTGATCGACCCGCTTCCGGAATGGTTCGGCAACCTGTGGCTGGTGACCCATGTGGACCTGCACCGAACGACCAAGGTGCAAGCGTTCCTGAGTTTTCTGAAAGAAGCCTCCAAAGGCTGGTGTCCATGAACCCGCAGATGCGTGGCCATCTGGCCATGCTGACTTTTTCGGCCCTTGTTGCAGGCAGTTTCTCGCTTGGGTCGATGATTGCCAACGAAATTGCCCCTGCTGCCTTGAACGCGGTGCGCTTTGCCATCGCGGCTGTGGTGATTGGTGTGGCGGCATTGGCGACAACCGGTCTGCCCCGCAGTGCCGCGCAGGCGCCCTGGCGGTTTCTGGTGCTGGGCGGGTTGTTCGCCACCTACTTTGTCCTGATGTTTTACGGGCTGCAAACCGCCCCGCCGGTCAGCGCTGCCGCGGTTTTCACCCTGACCCCCGTTGTCTCGGCCATTGCGGGCTGGGTCCTGCTGCGCCAGATCACCACGCCGCGCATGGCAATGGCCCTGACCATCGGTGCGATTGGGGCGCTATGGGTGATCTTTCGGGCCGACTGGCAGATGTTCCGCGCCTTCCAGATCGGCGGGGGCGAGATCATCTATTTCTGGGGATGTGTTGCGCACGCGATCTATACCCCCATGATCCGCAGGCTGAACCGCGGAGAACCAGCCGTCGTGTTCACGTTCGGAACGCTGGTTGCCGGGTGCCTGTTATTGGTCCTGTTCGGCTGGTCCGACCTGAAAGCGACCGAATGGGCAGCCCTTCCCGCCATCGTCTGGCTCGGGTTGTTCTATATCTCGTTCTTCGCAACGGCGGCCAGTTTCGTTCTGGTGCAATTCTCCTCGCTCCGGCTGCCGTCGGCCAAGGTCATGGCCTATACCTATCTGGTGCCAAGCTGGGTGATCATGTGGGAAATCGCGCTGGGCAAACCTGTCCCGACGGGATTGATCCTGGGCGGTGTGGCGCTGACGGTCATTGCCCTGCTGATGCTGCTGAAGGAAGAGGCCCCGCGCAACAGCCCCCAACGCCGGGCGGCTGAATAAAGCCGCTCCCGGTCTGAAACCGGTACAGATTGCCCACGAATTCCAAAAGCAGAATCTGTTGAGCCAGATCAAGGCAGGCCCTTGGTCTCAGGACTACCTTGGAAAGCGGACAAAAGGAGGAGATTATGTTCAAACATATCATGCTGCCGATTGACCGCCATCTGCCGCCCGAGGTTCGCAAGGCCGCGGATGTCGCCGCGCAGGTGGCAAAATGGCAGGGCGCCAAGATCACTCTGGTCAGTGTCAGCGGGGCCCATATGGGTGCATCCTCGGAAGCCGAGGCCGAGATAGACAAGCAACTGGCCGACTTCACCGAACAGCTTGCATCAGAAGGCGCGGCCGAAGTTGCGGTGCGCAAGATACACTCGGTCGATGTTGCTGCCGAAGTGGACAGCGACCTGACCCGAGCGGCAGAAGAGATCGGTGCAGACCTGATCATCGTGGGCACCCATGCGCCCCGGATCACCGATTACATCTTTTCCAGCCACGCCGGATATCTGGCCAAACATGCCAGCATGTCGGTCTTCGTGGTGCGCTAGGCCTCGTCCGAGGTCGGAAGCTCGACTTCCAGAAACCGTTCGAACGCATCCAGGTTGATGGGTTCGAACTGACCGAACCCCTGCATCCAGACCGAAGCGGTGCGCAGCGCGTCGGGTTCCAGCTTGCACCATTTCACCCGGCCGCGCTTTTCCTGTGATATCAGCCCGGCCTTGGTTAGGATGACCAGATGTTTCGAGATCGCCGCCAGCGACATCTCGAACGGCTCGGCCACATCCGTCACAGCCATATCGTCCTCCAGCAGCATCGCCAGAATGGCGCGGCGGGTGGGGTCGGCAAGGGCCGCAAACACGGTGTCGAGATCGTTGGACATGGGTCTTTCCTAATGGGCGAGAACCCGTTTGACAATTTCCCCCATCACGTCACTGTGCAGCGGTGTTGCGCAAGGGGGGGGGCGGCTATGGCGCTGAAATACTGGCTGGTGATCTGCGTCCTTGGCATCGGGTGGGGCATGTCTTTCATGTTCAACGCCATATTGCTGCGCGAACTTGGGCCGCTATCCGTGTCATTGGGGCGTGTTGCATTTGGGGCGCTGGGCTGTTGGATCTATGTGATTGCTGCCCGTATGCCGGTTCACCTGACACTCGGGCGCGCCATCGGTCTGCTGGGGTTCGGGGCGCTCAGCTATGCCGCACCATTTGCGTTCTATGCGCTTGGGCAGCAGCATATCGCGTCCGGCGTGGCGGGGATCGTGAATGCGACAACACCGGCCTTTGCCGTCATCGTTTCGCATTTCTGGCCGGGAAGCGAGCGTGCGACGCTGTTGAAATCCCTTGGCGTGTTGTGCGGCTTCATTGGGATTGTCGTGTTGTCCGTTCCGATTTTGCGTAATGGTGAAACCTCTCAGTTCTGGGCGGTTCTGCTGACCCTGTGCGCGCCGATCTGTTACGCGTTTTCCGTCAACATTGCGCGGGCCTTCCGTGACATGCAGCCGGTGGTGCTGGTCGCCCTGGCCCTGACGGGGGCGGCCTTGGCAATATTACCCCTGGCGCTTTGGCGTGAAGGCCTGCCGGTGATCGAGCACACTGAAACCTGGCTTTCGTTGCTGATGATCGGTTTTGTGCTGACCTCGGCCGCTTTCATTGCCTTCTACTGGTTGCTGCCCAGGGTCGGGCCAACCAACATTTCGACCGTCACGCTGATCGCGCCGGTTTCCGCCCTGATACTTGGAACCTGGGTTCTGGGGGAAACTCTGCAACCCGAACATTTGATGGGCATGGCGGCGATTTTTGCCGGGCTCTTGCTGATCGACGGACGTCTTGTTCGACACCTGTGGCCTCAGCGCACGCACAAAGATCAACCAAAAGGTTGAATATGGGTTTTTGGGTGATTGTTGCCGTTCAGGGCATGGGCAAGCAATTTGGCTGGACGAGTTTACCAGTAATAACAGTTTAAAAACAACACACTAACCTGCGTCATTTCACGCCATCAACGCCGTTGACTCTGCGCCTTTCGCGCCTTAGCACCATGCGCAAGACAGCGCGAGGATTCCGTCCGTGACCGATGACGACCAAAAGCAGCGTATGGCGCAGCTTGAGGCCAAGATCGACGCGGCGAAAAAGGCCAGACAACCGGCTGCCCGCGCTGACAGTGACATATCCGGGGGCGAGCTTGCCTGGAGGATGGTCATCGAAATGGTTTCCGGTCTGGGGATCGGATTTGGCATCGGATACGGGCTGGACAGCCTGCTCGGGACAATCCCGATCTTTCTGGTGCTGTTCACATTGCTGGGCCTTGTCGCGGGCGTGAAGGTTATGCTCCGCAGCGCGAAAGAGGTTCAAGATAAACAAGCGGCCCATATGCAGGCCGAAAAGGACGAGAGGGACTGAACGTGGCAAGCGAGACCACCGCAGCACACGGCGCCGAAGGCGCAGACCACGCAGCAGAAGCCAGCAGCCTGGTGTTTCACCCGATGGACCAGTTCATCGTCAAGCCGCTGTTCGGTGGCGAGATTGCCTGGTACACCCCCACCAACGTGACCCTGTGGCTGTTCCTGGCCATCGTGGCGATCTTTGGCCTGCTGGTTCTCAGCACATCAAAGCGCGCCATCGTCCCGACCCGGATGCAGTCGATTGCGGAACTGGCCTATGGCTTCATCTACAAGATGCTGGAAGACATCTGCGGCAAGGACGGTGTCAAGTACTTCCCCTATGTCATGACCCTGTTCATGTTCATTGTGACCGCAAACTTCCTGGGCCTGATCCCGACCTCGTTCACCACCACATCGCATTTCGCCGTGACCATCCCGCTGGCGCTGGCCGTGTTCCTGACCGTGACCATTCTGGGTTTCGTCAAGAACGGTGCCGCGTTCCTGGGCCTGTTCTGGGTCTCCAGCGCGCCGCTGGCGCTGCGCCCGATCCTGGCGATCATCGAGCTGATCTCGTACTTCGTACGCCCGGTCAGCCACTCCATTCGTCTTGCCGGTAACGTCATGGCTGGCCACGCGGTGATCAAGGTGTTTGCAGGCTTTGCCGCAATTTCCCTGATTTCGCCCGTGTCGGTTCTGGCGATCACCGCAATGTACGGTCTCGAGGTCCTGGTGGCCTTCATTCAGGCCTACGTATTCACCATTCTGACCTGTGTTTATCTGAAAGATGCGCTGCATCCTTCGCACTAAGGTCCGATAACCCAACATCGAAACTTCCAATTCGTAAGGAGATACATCATGGAAGGCGATCTCGCACACATCGGCGCAGGCCTGGCAGCAATCGGTTCCGGCGCAGCCGCAATCGGGGTGGGCAACGTTGCAGGCAACTTCCTGGCCGGCGCCCTGCGCAACCCTTCGGCGGCTGCTTCGCAGACCGCAACCCTGTTCATCGGTATCGCATTCGCAGAAGCCCTGGGGATCTTCGCATTCCTGGTCTCGCTGCTGCTGATGTTCGCCGTCTAATCTGCGGAACCTGATCCTTACGCGCAGGTGGGTCCAAGCCATAGCCGCCCACCTGTTGTAAAGACAACGTTCCGACGGAGGACATCATGGCGACTGAACCCATTAGCGAAGAAGTAGTTGGCGCGTGCGTTGACTCGCATGGCTCTGCCATCGGGATGCCGCAGCTCTGCTTCGATTGGTTCCCCAACCAGATTTTCTGGCTGGTCATTACGCTGGTCGTCATCTTTCTGGTCCTGTCTCGCGTGGCTCTGCCCCGCATCGCGGCAATCCTGGCCGAGCGCCGGGGGACCATTACAAATGACCTGGCTGCGGCCGAAGATCTGAAGGCCAAAGCGGTCGAGGCCGAAGAGGCCTATAACAAGGCGCTGGCCGATGCCCGTGCCGAAGCGCAGCGTATCGCGGCAGAAGCACGCGCAGAAATCCAGGCTGGTCTGGATGATGCGATTGCCAGAGCGGACGCGGAAATCGCTGCAAAGGCGGCTGAATCGGAAAAGGCAATTGCCGAAATCCGTGCCGGTGCGCTGGAAAGCATTCAAGTGGTCGCCAAGGATACGGCGGCTGAACTGGTCACCGCGCTGGGCGGCGAGGCGGATGCCAAAGCCATCGACAGTGCCATTGACGCGCAGATGAAAGGATAAGTGACATGCGGAACACTCTTGCCCTTATCCTGACCGTTGGTGCCGCCAGCCCCGCGCTGGCTGCAAGCGGCCCGTTCTTCTCGCTTGGCAACACCGACTTTGTCGTCCTTCTGGGCTTCATCGTTTTCATCGCGGTCCTGTTCTACTTCAAGGTGCCGGGCATGATCGGCGGTGCGTTGGACAACCGTGCCGAAGGCATCAAGGCCGAGTTGGACGAAGCCCGCGCCCTGCATGAAGAAGCACGCAGCCTGCTGGCTTCGTACGAGCGCAAGCAGCGTGAAGTGCAGGCACAGGCTGATGCGATTGTCGAGGCGGCCAAACAGGACGCGGCTCTGGCTGCGGACCAGGCGAAGGTCGATCTCGAAAAGTCGATTGAACGCCGTCTGGCTGCTGCGCAGGATCAGATTGCCTCGGCCGAAGCCTCTGCCGTTAAAGACGTGCGCGATCAGGCCGTTTCGGTTGCGATTGCCGCCGCCAGCTCGGTTCTGGCCAAGCAAATGACAGCCGCGCAGGCGAACAAGCTGATCGATGCCTCGATCGCAGATGTGGGCGCCAAGCTGCACTGACGGGGACACCGACAGGTAAAAAACGCAGATGACCCGAGAGCATTGCGCTGTCGGGTCTTTTGTTTTGGTGGCGGGGCTGATTGTATTGACCACAACATCACCCGGATTCTGTACCCTTCAGAGGGTCTGAATGTTCCGCTTGGGGTCTAAGGGTGCGAAAAGAGCAGGGAAAGACGGGCCGTGGCAGGCGAAGACGTTTCGATGAATATTGTTGGGGTGGTCAGGAACGGCGGGGCCGCGCTGATCGAAAGCATCAACAGGATCGAAGACCTGACCACCCGCTTGCACCGCTATTCCGTGACCATCGCGACAAACGACAACGCCGATCGTACAGATCGGGTTCTGTCCGAATTCGCGCGCCGCGACCCGAATGTGGACCTTGTCCGCATGGACGGTCTGGCGTCCAGACTGCCAGACCGGGTCGAGCGGATCACGGCGGCCAGAAACGCAGTCCTCAACAGGCTGGAAGAACGCGACAGCGGTCACGACCTGACATTGGTGCTAGATCTGAACGGGCCGAATGTCTGTCTGGACGTTCAGACGGTTCTGACGGCCGCACATCGGTCTGTACCACGCTGGGAAGGTGTCTTCGCGAATTCCCAACCGGCCTATTACGATATTTACGCCCTGCGTTGCGCGGGCTGGTGTGACGAAGACGTCTGGCAAAGAATTCGGACAACGCGCAAGCCCCTGTTCGGGCGCCGTAAGTGGCGGAAAGTTCTGCTGAAATCGGCGGTTTTTGACCGCCAGTACCACATTCCGTCCAATATGCCCCTGATACCGGTCGACAGCGCCTTTGGCGGTGCAGGATTGTACAAGACCCGCGCCTTGCGTGGCCTGCGCTATTCCTGCCGGGATGAAAAAGGCGACCTCGTGTGCGAACATGTGATGCTGCACAAACACCTCAGGGACCGGGGCGCGCGGCTGTTCATCGACCCGGCCCTGACAACCATCGCCCCGAATGACGATCTGGGCGAAGGCAGCGGCGCACCTTTCCCGTCACACCTGATCCAGCCCGAGACCGGGGCCGCCTGATCCCTGAGGGCACTTGGAAAGCGCTAGGCCTGACGGGTTTCGTGCTGCAACCTTTGCTGCGCAACAGCCTCGTTCCGCTCGGCCTTCTGCTGATCGATCATGCAGCGTTCGACAAAGCTCAGATGCGTTTCGACGGCCTGACGTGCGGCTGCCGGATCGCGGGCCTGAAGGGCTGCGTTGATAGTGCTGTGCTGGTCCAGAATGGCCTCGCGGGTCGCGCGCTGCTGGAACATTGTCCGCCGGTTATAGAACACACCCTGCACCAGCAGGTCATACATTGACCGCATCATATGCAGCATCACCACATTGTGGCTGGCTTCGATGATGGCCATATGAAACTCGGCATCCAGCTGGGCCTCTTGGTCCGCAGCGTTCCGGTCATGGGCTGCCCGCATCTTGTCATAGATCGTCTGAACAACCTTCAGGTCGCTTTCTGATCCCAGCCGCGCGGCTCGTTCCGCCGCCAGCCCCTCCATGTCGCGGCGAAAGGACAGGTAATCGAATACGGCCTCGTCATGGCTGCTGAACAACCGGATCAGCGCCGGCGAAAAGGCCGAGCCCAAAACCTCGGCCACATAGATCCCGGAGCCGGCTTTTGTTGTCAGCAATCCCTGTTCCTGAAGCTCGGATACCGCATCGCGCAGGGACGGGCGCGACACGCCCATCCGTTCGGCCAACTCACGCTCGGGCGGCAGGCGCTCCCCGGGGCGCAGGATGCCGCGCAGGATCAACAGCTCGATCTGGCGAACGACCGCAAGCGACAGTTTTTCCGTCTGAACTTTCTGAAAAGGCATGGTCCGTTCCGAAATTGGTCAACTCATTTGACCATGGACAAGGGGGCTGTTCAAGAATACCCGGTCACATCCGCTGAAATATTAGGTCAGAAGTGTTGACTTTAATTTGAGAAAGCATAGGCTGCGCCGAAATGAGATCGGAGGAGCCTCATGTCCCATCACCCTTTGTTTGCCACCCGGGCTTCCCGGATGAAGGCGTCAGAAATCCGCGAGCTGCTGAAACTGCTCGATCAGCCCGGCATCATTTCCTTTGCCGGTGGCATTCCGGATCCCGCGCTTTTTCCCGCCGAGGCTTTCGCGCAGGCGTTTCAGCAGGCATTGGGGCCGGACATGCAGGCGCAGGCGCTGCAATATTCGGTCAGCGAAGGCTATGCCCCCCTGCGCCGGTGGTTGGTGCAGCACATGCGCGAGATCGGAGTGGAATGTGACATGGACAACGTCCTGATCACCTCGGGCTCGCAGCAGGCGCTGGATTATCTGGGCAAGCTGTTCCTGTCCCCCGGCGACACGGCCTTGGTCGGGTGGCCCACTTATCTGGGTGCTCTTGCCGCGTTCAACGCGTATGAGCCGCGCTTTGACCGGCTTAATGGCAACAAGGGGGCCGATGAATTCAAGGCTGCGGCAGGGGATGGCGCCGTGAAATTCGCCTATCTGTCGCCCGATTTTGCCAATCCGACAGGCGAAACCCTGACCCGCCCGGGTCGTGAGGCATTGCTGGACCTGACCGACGAACTGGACTGCGCGTTGATCGAAGACGGCGCCTATCAGGCACTGCGCTATGACGGTGATCCGATCCCGCCGATCCTGGCTTTGGAACAGGCACGAAAGGGGTCGATCGAAAACTGCCGGACGATCTATTGTGGCAGCTTCTCGAAAACTCTGTCACCGGGTCTGCGCATGGGGTGGGTGGTTGCGGCCAAGCCGATCATCTCGCAGATGGTTCTGCTGAAACAGGCGGCGGATCTGCATTCGGCGACCATCAACCAGATGGCCGTGCATCAGGTGGCGGAAGCGTGCTTTGACACCCATATCCCGAAAGTGCGCGACACTTACCGCGCGCGCCGTGATGCGATGCTGGATGCGCTGCAACAGCACATGCCCGACGGGGTGGCGTGGACGCGCCCCGAAGGCGGTATGTTCGTCTGGGTGACACTCCCGGCGGGGATCAGCGGGTCTGACCTGCTGGCACAGGCGCTGGATACGGTGAAAGTGGCCTTTGTGCCGGGTCAGGCATTCTTCCCAGACGGCAGCGGGGCAAACACGATCCGGCTCAGCTTCTCGAACTCGGACGAGGCGACGATCCGCGAAGGCATCCGCCGGTTGGGCGAGGTTCTGCGCGCCTGACGTCCGGAAATGTTCTGTTAACCAATATGCTGCAACTCTGCGGCATGATCCGGTTTCTCGCACCTCTTCTGCTGGCCGCCTGCGCCGCCGGGACCCCGCATTTCCGCGACGTTCCTGCCACCCGCGTGGCGGTGAACGGCAGTGTGTTCGACGTGCGCGTGCGCGGCGATCTGGCCGAGGCGGTGCGGATCAACGCGCAATACGCCCCGCGGCTTGGCCCTGTTCGGGATTGGGCCGCGCTGGCCATGGCGCAGGTTTCGGGCTGCCCGATCCTCGACGTGCTGGGCGACGCGGCTGTCACGGTTGGTGTTCTGGGTTGTGACCGCGAGGCGGGGGAACGGCTGCTGCTGACTGCCGTCTCGACGCCCAGATATGAATGTATCGACTATGGTATCTACGAAAATGTCGGAGGCGACAGCGGCTATCAGGTCTTTGAATGCAGCCCATACTGACATACGCGTGTTCCTGCGCATTTCGGCAAGATGTTGTGGATAACTTGCACTGATATGCCATATCCTGCGCAACTGCGTTGACTCGGACCCCATCCCTTGCGCAGACTTTCAATTCATAGGAATCACGGGACACGCGGCCATTGCGTTTCAGCAAGCTCAAACTGACCGGCTTCAAAAGCTTTGTTGATCCGACCGATCTGATCATCGCGGACGGGTTGACCGGTGTGGTGGGTCCGAATGGCTGTGGCAAGTCCAACCTTTTGGAAGCCTTGCGCTGGGTGATGGGGGAAAACCGCCCCAAATCCATGCGCGGCGGCGCGATGGAGGACGTGATCTTTGCCGGTGCCGCCACACGGCCCGCCCGCAATTTCGCCGAAGTTGTCCTGACCATGGACAATTCCGAACGTCTGGCGCCTGCGGGGTTCAATGACACCGACCAGCTTGAAATCGTGCGCCGGATCACCCGCGATGTCGGCAGCGCCTACAAGACCAACGGCAAGGATGTGCGCGCGCGCGATGTGCAGATGCTGTTCGCGGATGCCTCGACCGGTGCCCATTCCCCGGCGCTTGTGGGGCAGAACCGCATCGCCGAGCTGATCAGCGCCAAACCCCGCGCCCGCCGCCGCATTCTGGAAGAGGCCGCCGGGATATCGGGGCTCTATCAACGCCGGCACGAGGCCGAGCTGAAGCTGAAAGCGACCGAGTCCAACCTGACCCGCGTCGATGACGTGCTCGAGCAGTTGGGCGGGCAGCTTGCGCAACTGGCCCGTCAGGCCCGTCAGGCCGCACGCTATCGCGAAATCGGCGAACAGCTGCGTCAGGCCGAGGGAATGCTGCTCTATCGCCGCTGGAAAGAGGCCGACATGGCCCGCCAGCAGGCTGAAGACAAGCTGCGGGCCCGGATTTCCGAGGCCTCCCGCGCCGAGGCCGAAGCCCGCGCCGCAGCAGCAAAAAGGGCCGGGATCGAAGAAACCCTGCCCCCTCTGCGCGAGGAAGAGGCCATCGCCGCCGCTGTCCTGCAACGCCAGCAGGTGCAGCGCGATCAACTGACCGATCAGGAAACCCGCGCGCGCCAGACCATTGAAACACTGACCAGCCGCATTCATCAGCTCGGCAAGGATATCGACCGGGAAACCGGCCTGAACCGCGATGCGGGCCAGATGATCGAACGGCTGGAATGGGAAGCCCGCGAACTGGCCAAGGCTGCCGAAGGGCATGACGCGAAGGTGGCGGAAGCCGCAGAAATTGCCCGCGAAGCCGCGTCGATCCTTCAGAACCGCGAAGACCACCTGTCGCAGCAGACCGAAGATATGGCGCGTCTGGTCGCCCGTCACCAGTCGGCGCAGCGACTGGTCGAAGACAGCCGCAAGACGCTGGCACGCTCTGAGGGCGAAGAGGAAAAAGCCCGGCTGGCCGTGGATGAGGCCAAAACAGCCCTGACCCGTGCCAGCGAGGCGTTTGAAACTTCGCAGGAAAGCGAGGAAGAAGCCCGCGAAGCCGCCGAGGCCGCCGAAGAGGCGCTGGCCGCCGCAGATGAGTTGCGCAATGAAACGCAGGCCCGCGAAGCCGAGGCACGCGCGCAACGGTCCGAGGCCGAAGGCGAATTGGGTGCAATCCGCGCCGAAACCACCGCACTTGCCAAGCTGGTGGAACGCGACACGGCCGAAGGCGGGCAGGTGATGGACCTGCTGCGCGTGGAACCGGGTTTTGAGAAGGCGCTGGGTGCTGCGCTTGCCGATGACCTCCGTGCGCCGCTGGTCGAAGGTGACGGCCCGTCCGGCTGGGTTCAGGTGGCAGGGTATGACAGCGATCAGCCCTTGCCCGATGGGGTCGCCCCGCTGGCGCTGCACGTGTCAGGGCCGGACAGGCTCAGCCGTCGCATCGCGCAGATCGGGCTGGTCGATGCGGATAAGGGCGCGCGGTTGCAGGCGTCGTTGAAACCGGGCCAGCGTCTTGTGTCCCGCTCGGGCGATCTGTGGCGCTGGGACGGGTTCCGCGCCTGGGCCGAGGATGCGCCAAGTGCGGCGGCGCTGCGACTGGAGCAGCTCAACAAGCTTGAGGCGCTGAAACAGGAACTGGCCCGCACCGAGGCGCAGGCCGACGGCGCCCGCGCCGCGCATGAAACCCTGTCGCGGCAACTGGCGGACGTGACCGAGGCCGACCGACGCGCGCGCGAAGCCCGCCGTGCCGCTGATCAGCGCATGGCCGAAACCGCACGCCAGCTCAGCCGCGCCGAGGCGGATCGCAACCTTGCGCAGGGCAAGCTGGAAACACTGGCCCTTGCCGTGGATCGCCACAAGGAAGATGCCATGTCCGCCCGTGTGCAGCTGCGCGAAGCCGAGGCGGCGCTGAACGATCTGGGTGACCTCGACAGCGCCCGCGCCGAGGTTGAGGACATCAAACAGACGGTCGAGGCGGCGCGGATCACCATGCTGACCCACCGCTCGACCCATGATGAGCTGCGCCGTGAAGGCGATGCCCGTACCCGTCGCACGCAGGAGGTCACCAAGGATCTCAGCGGCTGGCGGCACCGTCTGGAAACGGCAGAGAAACGGATTTCGGAACTGGCCGAGCGCAAGGAATGCTCGGAAGAGGAACTGACCGAGGCCATGGCCGTCCCCGGCGAAATCGCCGAGGCGCGGGAAGAGTTGAACGAGTTGATCGAAGCCGCCGAAGCCCGTCGGGCCGACGCCGCCGACAAGCTGGCCGAAGCAGAAACACAGTTGCGCGAAGTGGTGATGGCCGAGCGTGAGGCGGAACGCCTGGCCTCGGAAGCTCGCGAAAACCGCGCCGCAGCCGAGGCGCGCAGTGACGCGGCAAAGGAAAGCGTGCTTGCGGCAGCAGAACGAATTGCCGAAGACCAGCAACTGACCCCGAACCAGCTGCTGAACCAGCTGGACGTAAACCCCGACCAGATGCCCGCCGCGGATGCGCTGGAGGCCGAAGTGAACCGTCACAAACGCCAGCGTGACGCCATGGGCGCGGTGAACCTGCGGGCCGAGGAAGACAGCAAGGACGTTCAGGAAGAATTCGACACGCTCAGCAGTGAAAAGGCCGATCTGGAAGAAGCGATCAAAGCCTTGCGCAGCGGCATCTCCAGCCTCAACCGCGAAGGGCGCGAGCGTCTGCTGACCGCGTTTGAACAGGTGAATTCAAACTTCGCGATGCTGTTCAAGCACCTCTTTGGCGGGGGTGAGGCCAATCTGGTCATGGTCGAAAGCGACGACCCGCTGGATGCGGGGCTGGAAATCATGTGCCAGCCGCCGGGCAAGAAACTCTCGACCCTCAGCCTGCTGTCGGGCGGCGAACAGACCCTGACAGCGACCGCGCTGATCTTTGGTGTCTTCCTGGCCAACCCGGCCCCGATCTGTGTGCTGGACGAGGTTGACGCGCCGCTGGACGATGCCAACGTCACCCGCTTTTGTGACCTGCTGGACGAGATGTGCCGCCAGACCGACACCCGTTTCCTGATCATCACCCACCACGCGGTGACCATGGCGCGCATGGATCGTCTGTTCGGCGTCACCATGCAGGAACAGGGCGTCAGCCAGCTGGTTTCGGTCGATCTGAAGAAGGCCGAGCAGATGGTGGCCTGACCGCTCACCGCAACGTTATGATGATTGCAGGCATAACGCGCTACCTTGGCCTCATGACGCGTTTCCTGATCTCCGCCCTCATCGCCGCCACCCCGGTTGTCGCCGCCGACTGGCCTGTCAAACCCGGCGATGTCCCGCTGACAGTGGCCGAGCTTGACGCCCTCGCAGGCCAGACGCTGACCTTTTACGATGATGGTCAGGCCAAGTTTTCGGCCGGTGGGGCCTATTCCTATACCTACGCGGGAGGAGATTCCGCCTTTGGAACCTACGCCATCGCCGATGACGGTTCCGTCTGCATTGCGTACCGCAACGGGTTCAGCCGCTGCGACCTGTATGTCCGCAGCGGCGAGCGGCTGATCCTGATCGATCAGAAAGGGGATCGATACCCGGTGCGGCCCGAATAAGGAAGTCAGCAGTTCAGGACGGTCACTTTGGCAATGGACCAACCCGTGCAGCGTACTGAACCCGCGGCAGGTGCCAAAGGCTACGCCAGGAACATTAGCCCAAAAATGCACGCCCGAAGATAGGCCAGAACCAAACTGTGGGCACCTCGACACAGCGCGCTGGCGCAAAGCAGGGTAAGTCGTGCCAAAACCGCCGCCGCGGTTGACGAGCCACGCACCGCTTCGTTAGTGCAGCAGCGACCCCGTTTCGGCTTAGGGCAAGAGGTGCTGTTTTGGAATTTCAAGTTGCAAGTTTCTGGTTTGGTTCGCCGTTATCTTGCGTTGAAAGAGTATGCATTCAGTCCTTTCTGGATCATGGCTATGTCTTCCACCTGTACGTGCTGGATATGAACATGGATGTTCCCGAAGGCGTCGTTGTTCATGATGCCCGCGAAATCTATACAGATGAAACCACCGAAAACCTGACCGGTGGCCGACGACGGATGGCGGTCTATTCAGACATCTTCCGTATCCACATGCTGCAAAAAACCGACTATGTGTGGGTTGATCTGGATATCTACTGCATCCGGCCGCTGGATGTTCCACCGGACTATCTGTTTGGTGTCGTCTGGCGCAATAAGGCGATGAACAATTGTGTATTGCGTCTTCCCAAAAATTCTCTGGCACTGAAGCTGATCCTGAATTTCCTTGAGTCAGAAGTCCCGATCCCGTTTTGGTTGGGCAGTGATCACATTGAAAAACTGGTCAAACGCTATGAGGCGGGCGAGACACTCACGCTCTATGACCTTCCGTGGACGACAACCGGCCCAAGCGTGACCCGCTGGGCGCTGGGGGTCACCGGTGAAATCGACCGAGGCCAGCATTGGCATTTGTATTGGCCGCGTCGCGGGTTTCTGGACCCGGTCGAGAACATTGAAGACTACGAACCCGATTGGGCCCGGTTTCACCACTTCCAGGGCGAAACCCGCAGTGGTATTCGCAGCAAATTCGGCGGTATTCCTCCAAAGGGAAGTTACATTGATATTGTCTGTCAAAGACATGGAATTGACCCCAAGAAATATCCGGTCACATAATCAGCGGCGACGGTGCCGATATCGTCAAATAATCTTGGGGGTTCGCGTCATACCACAGAAGTGCGGGCCGCTGGCTCAGAGTTTTTCCAGCAACTCCATCGTTGGCCACGCATCCGCAGGCAGGCCCAAACGGTTCTGTTCGGCCTGCGTTGCATCCCGCGTCCCTGACCCCAGGATCCCGTCGATCTTGCCCACATCATATCCTTTGGCCTGAAGCTTAGTCTGCAACTGTTTCATCTGTGCGCCATTCAGGCCCTGCGCGGGATTGCCCGCGTCATAGATCTGGCCGCCCTCAAGCCGTGTTCCGAAATAAGCGGCGGTCAGAACATAGACAAAGCTCTGGTTCCATTCGAAATAGACGTCGAAATTGGGGTAGGCCAGAAAGGCAGGCCCGTTGCGCCCCTGTGGCAGGATCAGCGAGGCGGGCAGGTTGGCCAAGGACCCGCTGCGCGCCTGAACGCCCATCGCCTGCCATTCCGCCACCGAACGCGGTTTGCCGGGGCCGGACAGGGACCAGTCCATCTGCGCGGGCACGGTGACCTCCTGCAACCACGGCTCACCCGCGCGCCATCCCAGATGAGACAGCATTCTGGCCCCCGACATCAGCGCATCAGGGGCCGAGCTTTTCAGGCGGACATGCCCGTCACCGTCACCATCGACGCCGTTTTCCAGTATGTCACGCGGCAGCATCTGCACCATGCCGATCTCTCCGGCCCATGCGCCGGTGGTGCGGGCCGGGTCGAAATCACCGTTCTGATACAGCTCGATGGCGGCGAAGATCTGCGGCCGGAACAGTTCCGGGCGGCGGCAATCATGGGCCAGCGTCACCAAGGCGTTGCGGGTGTTGAAGTCGCCCTGAAACGATCCGTAATCGGTTTCAAATGCCCAGAAGGCCAGCAGCACCCCGCGGGAAATGCCATACTCGCGCTCAATCCGATCAAAGACCGCATCGTACTTACGCGACATCGCTTGCCCGCGCTCGATCCGGTTCTGCGAAATCAGACGACGGGAAAATTCAACAAAGGGCTTCTGAAAAACGCCCTGCGCCCGGTCGGCCTTCAGCACGGCGCTGTCTTGCTGCACCCCGTCAAAAAACCCGTTCACTGCTGATTCGTCCAAACCCTGCTGCACGGCTTCGGCCTTCAGCCCTTTGACAAAGGAATTAAAACCACCGCCACATTGCGCCAGCGCAGGTGAGGTGAACAGGGCAGCGGCGATCAGGCCAGAGAGTATACGCATGAAAAGGTCCGTCAGAATATCAGTTCGACCCCAACCCACACTGACACGAGCCCAAGCGCAAGCCCCCAAACCCGCCAGAGCATGTCACATGCGCGAAAAACTTCTGATGCGCCGATCTCGCGCGGGGCGTCACCATTGACCCAGGCCAGGTCGCGCACCTGCCCATCATAGCTGCGCGGCCCCGCCAGCGCGACATTCAGGGCGCGGGCCATGGCGGCCTCGGGCCAGCCGGCGTTGGGCGAGATATGCCGCCGGGCATCCCCCGCAATCTCGCGCCAGCGTAACCATTGGCCGGACAGCGCCACGATCATCACGCAGGTCAGGCGGGCGGGGATCAGGTTCAGCAGGTCGTCGAACCGGGCCGCAGCCCAGCCAAAATCGCGGTACGTTTCGGTGCGATAGCCGATCATGCTGTCGGCGGTGTTCACCGCCTTGTACACCAGCAACCCCGGAAGCCCCGCGACCAGAAACCAGAAGGCAGGGGCAATGACCCCGTCACTCAGGTTCTCTGCCGCGCTTTCGATGGCGGAACGTGCCACCTGTGCCCCGGTCATGTCCTGCGTGTCGCGCGAGACGATCATAGCCACCTGCGCCCGCCCGTCTTCCAGCGAGGTTTGCAACCCGTCACCAACCGCGCGGACATGGGCAACCAGCGACTTCTGCGCCAGCAGAATCGCGCAGCCAAGAATTTCAACCACCGGCCCCAGCTGCGACAGACCCCATCCAAGACCCCATGCCCCGCAGATCAGAAGGGCAAGCACCGCCACCCCCTTCAACCGCCGACCGCGCCCGTGGTTCAGGCGTTTGTCCAGCCATCCGATCATGTTGCCGATCATCACCGCCGGGTGTTTGACGCGGGACCAGAGCCAGTCGGGCTCTCCCAGAGTGGCGTCCAGACACATGGCGCAGACCAGCATCAGGGCAGGGTTCACAGCGCGGCCTCCAGCCTGTCCCACCCCTTTTCTGGCGGCAGACCCAGACGCAGAAAGGTTGTTGAATAAGGAAAGATCCGGCTCCAGATATGGGCGCGGGCCAGCCGGTCCTGCCACTCCAAGGCGTCATCAACCCGATACAGACGAAACAGGCTGGTGCCACCGACGATATCTGCGCCCCTGGTCAGCATCAGCGCATCCAGCCGGGCCGCCTCATCCGCCAGTCGCGCGCGCGTGGCATCGGCCCAGTCATCGTCCGACAGGGCTTGCGTTCCAACCCGCAGGGCCGGGCCGGACACAGACCAGGGTCCGGTCAGGTCGTTCAGGCGGTTGATCAACTCAGGCCGCCCGATGGCAAACCCAAGCCGCATCCCGGCCAGCCCCCAGAACTTGCCAAAACTCTTCAGCACGATCACGCCGGGACGTTCCGCCATATGGATCAACGATGCCTTTGGCGTGACATCGCAAAAGCTCTCGTCGATCACGTTCAGCGGGGCCGAGACATCGCTTTCCTGCCAGATGCGCCCGTCCGGGTTATTGGGATGCACGATCACGCGGGCGTCAGCCGCGCCCTCAGGCTGAACACGCCACCCCTGCGCCGAAAAGGCGGCGGCGTGTTCGTTATAGGTGGGCGGCGTGATCTGGACACGCCCTGGCGCGGCCAGCGCCGGAATACGAGAGATGACAGCCGATGCACCGGGCGCCGGTAGGATTGCAGCCCCTTGCGGCACGTTCCAGAACCTGCGGGCCGCATCACTCAGCCGTTCAAAGGCACCGTGATCCGGCAATTCGGCCCAATCCCCGGCGGTCAGGCCCGCAACGGCGTAAGGATGCGGATTGATTCCGGTCGACAGATCGATCCAATCTGCACGCGCTCCGCCATACCTGACAATCGCCCTGTCCAGCCCCCCGCCGTGGTCGCGAACTGCGCGGGGGTCCAAGCCGTGATCAAGTGTACTCATCTGCTCTCTCTGCGGGGATTGACCGGTTTCGGGGTGCTTCAAGCGGATTTTTGCCATTTACACAAGCAAATCCGCCCGAACACGCAAGCGTGCGGCCGCTGTTAACACTTTGTTAAGGAAATAACGAGATCACGGACCACGGGGGTCGGCACCACTCACCATACCAAGTGCCGAGGTTGTTGCAAATGAAAGTTCTGATTGTTGAGAGTAACCCCGACCTTGGTCGGGTCTGGAAAAGACATCTGGAGCGGCAAGACGCCGAAGTCACGCTGGTTGACGCTCAGGAGGCCGCCATTCTGGCGCTCTATGGCACGGATTTTGATATCATCGTGCTGGATCTGGTTCTGGAAACCGGAAGCGCATTGGCTGTGGCCGATTTTGCCAGCTATCGCCGCCCCGAGGCACGGGTGATTTTTGTCACCAACACCACCTTCTTTTCCGACGGGTCGATATTTGCGCACAGTCCCAATGCCTGTGCCTATGTCCAAAGCGAAACGCCGCCAGAGGATCTGGCGGCGATGGTCGAACATTACGCCGCCGGGCGCTGATCGCGCCCATGCGGCTCCATGTAATCCAGCACCGGGTTCACCGGAATGATGCGGTGCGGATTGATGCTGTCATGGCTGTAGTGGTAGTGGCGCACGATGTGATCCATGTTCACGGTCCCGGCGACACCGGGCCATTGATACAGCTCCCGCGTATAGGCCCATAGGTTTGGATAATCGATCAGGCGCTGCCTGTTGCACTTGAAATGCAGATGATAGACCGGGTCGAAGCGGATCAGGGTTGTGAACAACCGCCAATCGGCCTCGGTGATCCGGTCCCCCATCAGATACCGGTTCCGGGCCAAACGCCCTTCCAGCCAGTCCAGCGCGTCGAACAACGGGCCCACGGCGGCGTCGTAGGCCGCTTGCGAGGTGGCAAAGCCCGACTTGTAGACGCCGTTGTTGACGTCTGAATAGACGCGCGCATTGACCTCCTCGATCTCGTCCCGCATCGCCTCGGGCCAGTAATCGTCCGTATTGCCAGTGATGTCGTTGAAGGCCGAATTGAACATGCGGATGATTTCCGAACTTTCGTTCGAAACAATGGTCTCTTGCGCCTTGTCCCACAGGATCGGCACTGTGACGCGACCGGAATAGGACGGATCCGCCTTGGTATAGATCTGATGTGCATAGCTCAGCCCGTAAAGACGGTCACCCGTGGCACCGTGATCATCCGCCTCAAAGGTCCAGCCGTGACCCAGCATGTCGGGATGCACGACCGAGACCGAAACCAGATCGCTCAGCCCCTTCAACGCGCGAAAGATCAAGGTGCGATGCGCCCAGGGGCAGGCGTGGCTGACATACAGGTGATACCGCCCGGCTTCGGCCCGGAACCCGCTTTTGCCCGACGGTCCCGCGCGGCCATCGGCGGTCAGCCAGTTGCGAAACTGCGCCGCGCTGCGTTTGAATGCGCCACCCGTGGATTTGGTGTCATACCAGGTGTCTTGCCATTTTCCATCGACCAGCAGGCCCATATCTCATCCTCCGCATAGGCGTTTGGCCAAAGATAGGTCCAAGCCCCGCCTGTTCCTATGCATTTGCCCGCGCACAAGACCTGCATGCGCGCACAGGCAATGATGGGATTTCTGTGCAACAAACCGCAGGCACAGCCTGTTGCGTGAACGCGTTCACTGGATTTTTACAACAGTTCCCGCACAATAGAGGTCATTAGCGGGGGAGTGATTTTATGAGTACTTATGTTTCAAAGGAAATACGCGCCGAGTTGGACGCGGCCCGAATCGCCACATTGAAAAAGGCCAGTCGCCTTCGTGTCCAGATGGGCGACAATACCTACAAAATTCTCAAATTGTGGAAAGATGGTTTCACGGTTGAGGCGGAAACAACACCGCGCCTGCGCGGGTTGGTCGATATTTATGACGGGGCCAATCTTCTGTATCAATGCCTGATCATTGCCGATCAGGATGAAGGCGGCGAGATGCGGTATGAATTCAAACGCAGCACCGCCGCCCATGACAAGGCACCGCTGGATTTCTACCGCGCCCCGGATGCGCCCATCGCGTTGCTGGGCTACGAAGACTAGGATCGGAGTTCTATCGTAGTACCGGGTTAGGTCAGGGTAACGCCCAACAGGCCGTTAGGCTGGCTATCGCTATGGATTTCGCCATGGGGTCCGCGCCCGGCCAACAGGCGCGGTCCATTGTGAGGTCAGCCACCCCAGCCACCGCCTGGATTATTGCAGGTCACCAAAGGCCTGTTTCAACCGCACGCAAGCTTCCTCGACCCGCGCCCGTTGCGTCGCAAGGTTGAACCGTTCAAACGTTTCTCCTCCAGTGCCGAAACCCGGCCCGGACGAGGTTGCGATCCGCGCGTCCTCGCGCAATCGGCGGACAAATTCAGCGTGATCCATGCCGGTGCCGGAAAAATCGACCCAGGCCAGGTAGGTCGCCTGCAATGGCATCGACCACAGGCCTGGAATCTCGGCGATGGTCTGGTCGAACAGACGCCTGTTTCCGTCCAGATGCGCGATCTGGGCATCTGCCCATTCCGCGCCGGCCGGGCTGTAGGCGGCGGTGATCATCGCCACACCCAACGCGCTGGGGCCATAATCCAGCGTTGCCAGCCGATGCTTCATCGCCTCGCGCAGTTTGGGGTCGGGAATGATCATGTTGCCGGTGCGCTGCCCGGCGATGTTAAAGGTCTTCGATGCCGCAGTCAGCGTCACTGTCCACGGGCGCGCATCCGGGGCTGCCACATCCATCGGCACAAATTTGGCGCCGGGATAGACCAGATCGTGGTGAATCTCGTCTGACACAAGGATCAGCCCGTTGCGCTCGGCAAATGCGGCCACGGCGCGCAGTTCCTCCGGTGTCCAGACCCGGCCCGACGGGTTCTGCGGCGAACACCACAGCAACATCTTCTCGGACCCGTCCAGCCGCGACTGGGCGTCGTCCAGGTCAAGGCCATAACTTTCCCCGTCCCGCACCAAAGGGCATTCCACGACCCGGCGGCCCGATTTGTTCACCTTGTGGGCAAACTCATGGTAAACGGGGGTAAAGATCACGATGCCATCACCGTGATCGGTCCAGACATCCAGCGACAGGGCGATTGCATTGCCCAAGCCCTGAGTGGTCAGAACCCAGTCCGTGTCAATCTCCCAGTCGTGGCGGGTTTTCATCCACCACTGGACCGAGGCCAGATACTCCGGGTGCGCCCAGGAATACCCGAACACGCCGTGATCCGCGGCCTTGCGCACCGCGTCGATCACGCAGGGGGCTGTCGGGTAATCGGAATCGGCCGTCCACATGGCCAGCCCGTCTTCGGGCGAGACGCCGTACAGCATCTCCATCTTGTCCCATTTGGAACTGTTGGTGCCCCGGCGGTCGATCAGGTCGTTGAAAGTCATGTCTGCTCCATTTTCTCGACCGAAAGCTAACCGCAATTCAGGCAGGTGCAAGGGGGGCGTTGCGGCGCGGGGCGGGATGGCCTAAATCAGCCTCATGAAACGTAACATCCTGATCTATCCCGACCCCCGTCTCAAGAAGGTCTGCGCCCCCGTGGCCGACCTCACGGACGACCTGCGCGCGCTGGCCGATGACATGCTGGAAACGATGTATGACGCCCCCGGTGTTGGCCTTGCCGCGCCACAGATCGGCGTGCTGGATCGCTTGATCGTGCTGGATTGCGTCAAGGAAGAAGGCGAGGCACCGCGCCCCCTGATCATGTTCAACCCGCAGGTCATCGCGGCCTCGGAAGAAACCAATGTCTACGAGGAAGGCTGCCTGTCGATCCCCGATCAATACGCCGAGGTGACGCGCCCCAAAGTGGTCGATGTGACATGGATGGACCGCGACGGAAACCTGCAACAGGAAACCTTTGACGGGCTCTGGGCCACCTGCGTTCAGCACGAGATCGATCATTTGGACGGCAAGCTGTTCATCGACTATCTCAAGCCGCTGAAACGGCAGATGATCACCCGCAAGATGCAAAAGCTCAAACGCGAACGGGCCCGTGCATGACCGTTCGTACCTGCCTGCCATGGCCTGACAAGCGCCTGCGCACCAAGGCGGATGAGGTGCCCGAAATCACTGATGAGGTCCGCGCCATCTGGGACGACATGATCGACACGATGGAGGCGATGCCCGGCGTCGGTCTTGCCGCGCCACAGATCGGGGTGATGCTGCGGCTGGCCGTTGTTGACGGTTCTGCCGAACGGGGCCGGGCCGTGCGTCTGGCAAACCCGGAAATCCTGCACAGCTCGATCGAACTGCGCGAACATGAAGAGGCCAGCCCGAACCTGCCCGGCGTCTCGGCCACAATCAAACGCCCGCGCGCGGTGACCGTGAAGTTCCTGAACGAACATGGCATGCTGGATCGCCGCGATTTCGTCGGGATCGACGCGACCAGCGTACAACATCAGATCGACCACCTGAACGGGCGGATGTATTTCGACCGGCTCAGCAAGGTCAAACGTGACATGCTGCTGCGCAAGGCCCGCAAACAACCCTGACATCCGTAGGCCGGGCTTCAGCCCGGCACCCGTCCCAACTGCCGGAGCCAACGATGCGCATCATCTTCATGGGAACCCCCGATTTTTCGGTCCCGGTGCTGGACGCACTCGTCAAGGCCGGGCACGACATCGCCGCCGTCTACTGTCAGCCTCCGCGCCCCGCCGGACGCGGCAAGAAAGACCGCCCGACACCGGTTCATGCCCGGGCCGAGGCGCTGGGCCTGCCCGTTCGCCACCCAACCTCTCTGAAATCTGCTGACGAACAGACCGCATTTGCCGCGCTGAACGCCGATATCGCCGTCGTCGTCGCGTATGGCCTGATCCTGCCGCAACCCATTCTGGACGCGCCGCGACACGGTTGCCTGAACATCCACGCCAGCCTGCTGCCGCGCTGGCGCGGAGCCGCCCCGATCCACCGGGCGATCATGTCCGGCGATGCCGAAACCGGGATCTGTATCATGCAGATGGAGGCCGGTCTGGACACCGGCCCGGTCCTGCTGCGACAGGCAACCGCGATTGAGGCTGAAGAAACCACCGCGCATCTGCATGACCGGCTCTCGGCCATGGGGGCCACGCTGATCGTCGAGGCGCTGGCCAAGCTGCCGGACCTGATACCCGAACCGCAGCCCGAGGATGGCGTGACCTATGCCGCCAAGATCGACAAGTCCGAGGCCCGCATCGACTGGGCACGCCCGGCGGTCGAGGTCGACAGGCAAATCCGCGGGCTGTCACCCTTTCCCGGCGCATGGACCGAAATGAATGGCGAACGCATCAAGCTGCTGGCATCGCGGCTGGCAGACGGGCAGGGCACAGCGGGTGAGGTTCTGAACGACCACCTGCACGTGGCCTGCGGTCAGGGTGCGGTCGAACTGCTGCGCTTGCAACGGGCGGGCAAAGGCGCGCAGGATAGGGAAACCTTCCTGCGGGGCTGGCCCATTCCCACCGGCACCCGCCTGACCTAGGAGAAGCCCGATGTTCATGGTGATGATGGGGACCGTCGTGATTGCCGGGATCGTCGGATATCTGTCCGAACAGACCGGATTCACCCATAACGGCTATCTTCAGTCGATCATCATCTGCGTGGGCGGGGCGTTCCTGTTCTACTTCATTCGCATCATGTTCGGGATCAGCTTTGGCCCTCCGGGTCTGGATGCGGTGATCTCGTCTATCGGCGCCCTGATCATCGTGCCGACGCATTGGAGGAAGTGACATGCCCATCGTCGCCCTGATCATCATCGGCGCTGCCGCGGGGTTCCTCGCCACCCGCCTGATGCGGATCGAGGCGGACATTCCAACCACCATGCTGATCGGCGTCATAGGGGCCCTGATCGGTGGGTTCGTTCTGCGGTTTCTGATAACCGTCATGGGCTGGATGTCGGGTTTTGTGGGTGCTGTTCTGGGCGCATTGCTGGTGATCTGGATCTGGCAGACCTACCTGCGCCGCTGATGTATTCCTGGGCCGCGCATTCCGTCCCGGAAACCTTCACTCGACAGATAGCGCAGCAGATCAGCGCTCGTCGCACTCCAGCGCTGAACCAAGCGCCGGGGCAGCTTTCGTCGTCATATCAAACCGGTTCGCCTCGGCGGCGGTCATCCAGTGGATGCTGTCGGCCGGGGCCGCATACAGCGTGTACCAGTAAAACGACTCATCCACGCCGATGTCCCTGAAATAATCCAGATAGCGGTCATGTTCCGGGTCATCTTTGGGCAACTCCGTCGCCACCAGCCCCGATCCGGCCCAGCTGTGAACACCGACACAGGCCCCCGGTTGCAAAACGCGGCGATGTCCGGCCAGAAACAGATCTGTGCCGCCGCTGGCAACCAGACCGTCCGATGGCACAACGGTATCGAACCCGGCCTTGCGCACCTCTCGGCTGAAGATGACATTGGCGTCGTCATCCACCGACCCCTCGATATATTGCAGCACCAGCGTGCGCGCTTTGGGGTTTTCGGCGGTGACGTCTTCGAAAGCGGACAGCGTTGTTTCGTCAATCGTGCCCGAGGCGATGATCCGGTCACCCTCAGCAACAAAGCGGACGGGTGCATAATATGCGCCGCATGAGGCCAGCAAAGCCAGTGAGACCGCAATCGATGTAAGTCTGAACGGCATTTGGCCTCCGGGCTGCGCGTTCCAAACAGCTATCAGCCCGCCCCGGTCGCGTCCACCGACAGGTTCAGTTGCGGGGCGGGCGGCTTTTGTAGACGGGCAACTGCCAGCCAAACACCAGCGACCCGGCCCGCAAGGCCCAGCACACAAGGGCGCACAGGCCCAGCACAAAGGCGGGCTCCAGCCCCAGCCTGACCGCAAGTACCGCTGTCAACGCCCCCAAAAACGCGCACGAGACGTAAAGTTCGCCTTGTTTCAGGACCAGCGGCACCTCGTTGCAGACCACGTCGCGCATCAGCCCGCCCAGACACCCGGTCGTCACACCCATCAGCACAACGATGATACCGGGCTGATCCAGTGACAGCGCGGCACCGGTTCCGGCGGCAACGGCGACCGACAGTGCGAAACTGTCCAGCCAGACCAGCCAGTTATAGCGACTTTCCACCAGATGCGCGGTAAAGAACACAAACACCGCCGCCGCGACGGCGATCAGGATGTAATCCGGCTGGCCGACCCAGAAGATCGGGTGACGGTCCAGCAGCAGGTCGCGTACCGTGCCGCCGCCAACTGCGGTCAGGCAGGCCATGAAGGCAAAGCCCACCAGATCCAGCTGCGCCCGGCTGGCCACCAGCGCCCCGGTCAGCGCAAAGATCAGAACCGAGGCATAATCCAGCAGCGTCAGCGCGCTCACGCCGGTGCCTTTTTCGGCTTGAAGGGCGCCATGCCTGCGCGGGCCAGTTCATCGGCCTTTTCGTTTTCGGGATGGCCCGCATGGCCCTTGACCCATTCCCATGTCACATCATGTCGTTCCTGCGCCTCGTCCAGTCGCTGCCACAGATCGACATTCTTGACCGGCTTCTTGTTCGAGGTTTTCCAGCCATTCCGCTTCCAGCCGAATATCCAGCCGGTGACGCCGTTCTTCACATAGGCGCTGTCGGTGACAATGGTGATCTTTGACGGGCGCTCCAGCGTCTCCAGCGCGCTGATGGCAGCCAGCAACTCCATCCGGTTGTTGGTGGTCTCGGCCTCGCCGCCGTTCAGTTCCCGCTCTTTCAGAACGCTGTCCCCGTCCATCGCGCGCAGCAGCACGCCCCAGCCTCCGGGGCCGGGATTGCCGGAACAGGCGCCATCTGTATAGGCAAACAACTCAGGCATGGGCGAACACCAGAATAAACCCGTCGTACGACCCGGCCAGACCCTTGCCCATCCCTTCGACCGTGCGGTCAACCGTGAACCCGGCCTGGGTCAGCGCCTCTCGGATCTCGGCTTCCGAGTAATAGGTGTAATAGCGGTCCAGATCGTCACGATGCTCGCCCGTGCCCAGCTTCATGCCCAGAAACAGCTGGCCGCCGGGCTTCAGGGCCGTGTGGATCGCTTTCAGGTGACGCGGAAAATCCGCACGCGGCGCGTGCAGCAGGGAAAAACTGGCGTAAACTCCATCATACTCGGCGGTTTCGGTAACATCGTCGAACGTGCCCAGATGCGCGTCCACCCCGTTCTGGCGGGCATGTTCGACAAAGGCGGGGGTGGCATCCAGCGCCCGCACCTTCAGCCCCTGACGCATCAGGAAACCGCTGTCCGATCCGGGGCCTGACCCCAGATCCAGCACATAGCCGCCCGCACCGACCGCATCGGCAAAATCCTGACGGGTCTTGAGCTGTTCGGCTGGCAGAGGAATGGCCAGATATTCGTTTACTCTGTTCGTATAGGCATCAATCGTGCGTTTGTCGCTCACAGGTACACTCCTACGGCTAGGCTGGCCAGAACGACCGCGGTCAGCAGGATACGCAGCTGCATCCACCAGACCGGCGTCAGCCGCCAGTATGAAAACAGGGCGTCCAGCAGCAGCAAGCCGGTGAACCCGTAGATCAGATTGGTGCCTGCAGTGACCGGCCCGCCGCCTGTCATGGCAAAGGCCCACAGCGCAGGCAGGACCGACAGCCCATAACACAGCGCCGCCTTGCTGCCCGAGGTCTTGGTGGCAAACCCCCACAGTACACCTGACATAAAGCTCAGGATGACCGAGCCATAGAACAGCTGCACATAAGGGCCAACAAAGCGCGGGCCAAATGTATGCGAACCCCAGTCGTTCAGATCACCGTTCAGATAGGTCAGCGCGCCCCAGACAAACGGGACCAGTCCCGCCAGCCCCAGATAAAGCGGCGCCTTCGGCACGCCGGTCACGCCGGTTGCCTCAACACGCGCGGTACTTTGAACTCGACGTTTTCGGTTGCGGTCTCGACCGGCTCGACAGTGACATCGTAATGGTCGCGGAAGGCGTCGATCACCTCGTTCACCAGCAATTCCGGGGCCGATGCGCCTGCGGTCACCGCAACGCTTTCGATGCCCTGCAAAGCGCGCCAGTCGATCTCGGTCGCACGCTGGACCAGCTGCGCGTATTTGCACCCCTCGCGTGAGGCAACCTCGACCAGACGGCGGGAGTTTGACGAGTTCGGAGCTCCCACAACCAGCAGCGCATCGGCCTTGGGGGCCACGGCCTTCACGGCCTCCTGCCGGTTGGTGGTGGCATAACAGATGTCTTCCTTATGCGGCCCGACAATGGCCGGGAACCGGTCCTGAAGGGCTGCGATGATGTCCTTGGTATCATCCACTGACAGGGTGGTCTGGGTGACAAAGGCCAGCTTGTCGGGGTCGCGCACCTGCACGGTGGCCACATCCTCGACCGTTTCGACCAGCAGCACATCACCCTTTGGCAACTGTCCCATCGTGCCAACGGTTTCGGGATGGCCCTTGTGGCCGATCATGATCATCTGCAATCCCGCATCCGCATGGCGCTGCGCCTCGACATGAACCTTCGACACCAGCGGACAGGTGGCATCCACATAGATCATCTCACGTTGCGCGGCTTCGGCGGGTACCGATTTCGGAACACCATGGGCGGAAAAGATCACCGGGCGGTCATCGGGGCATTCATGCAGTTCTTCGACAAACACAGCCCCTTTGGCCCGCAACCCGTCGACCACGAATTTGTTATGCACGATCTCGTGGCGCACATAGACCGGCGGCCCCCATTTCTGCAGGGCCATTTCAACGATCTTGATGGCGCGGTCCACACCGGCGCAGAACCCGCGGGGGGCGGCCAGGTAAAGTGTCAGTGGCGGCTTGGTCATTCGGCTGTCTCCTTAGGGCACAGGTAAGTCTTTTCCCGGCCTTGGTCCAGACAGGACATTGTCATTCATCTGACACGAATCGTTGTTAGTCAGAGGATGTTTCAGCACCAATCCTTAGTTAAAGAAGCGCGGCCAGGACTCCGGTCCTGACCGCGCGAATTTTTCCCATCAACAAGCAGTGGTGCCGGATCAGCTGCCGCCTGCAACCGCGACGCTGCGATGCTCTGCCGGCATTTCACGCGGCGGGCGACCGATCACGTCACGCAGATCCTCCAACTCGATGAAGTTGTCGGCCTGACGGCGCAGCTCGTCCGAAATCATCGGCGGCTGGCTGCGGATCGTTGACACGACCGACACGCGAACGCCCTGACGTTGCAGGCTGGCGATCAGCGGGCGGAAATCCCCGTCACCCGAGAACAGCACGATATGATCCACACGCGGTGCCAGTTCCATGGCATCGACCGTCAGCTCGATATCCATGTTTCCTTTGACTTTCCGACGCCCCATGCTGTCGGTGTATTCCTTGGCCGGTTTGGTGACCATGGTGAAGCCATTGTAATGCAGCCAGTCAACCAATGGGCGGATCGGTGAATACTCGTCGTTTTCAAGCAGCGCTGTATAGTAGAAAGCTCGAAGCAACTTGCCACGGCGCATGAATTCCTGCCGCAGAAGTTTGTAGTCTATGTCGAAACCGAGTGCTTTTGCCGCGGCATAAAGATTCGAGCCGTCGATGAACAGCGCTAGCCGTTCGTCCTTATAAAACATAAATACGTCCTTCCGGTATAATCCAGACTGCGCCGCGTTACGTGAGTGAGTGGGTGTTTTATAAATTGACGCAATCTGGTGGGCTTATAATTAGAACTTTTGGCCGTTATCGCAAGTATGCAATGTGTCGAATATAGGGTAGCATATGCACAATTCATTGCCAAACGCTGTTGTGGCATTGGGCGCAAATCTCGATCTGAGAGGAAATGGGCCCGCTGTAACGCTACAGCGCGCAATTGACGCACTTTCGCAGCAGGGCGTAGTGATTCGCTCTGTCAGCCGGTTTTTTGCGACACCCTGCTTCCCCGCTGGCGCTGGCCCGGATTACGTGAATGCGGCAGCGCTGATCGAAACCGACAAATCCCCGTCCGAGCTTTTGCGCGCGCTGCACGAGGTTGAACACCAGTTCGGTCGTGAACGGGTGCAGCGCTGGGGGATGCGGACGCTGGATCTGGATCTTGTGTGCTATGGCGATCAGATTCTGCCCGACCGCGCCCTGTTCGACCGCTGGCTGACCCTGCCGCCCGAGGCGCAGCGGCAAGAGGCACCGGATCAGCTGATCCTGCCGCATCCGCGCCTTCAGGATCGGGCATTTGTGCTTGTTCCGATGGCGGATATTGTGCCCGACTGGCGTCACCCCGTGCTTGATCGCACGGTTTCCCAGATGGTTGCCGACCTGCCCCCGCCCGAGGTTGCAGCGGTTACGCCGCTGTGATCCCTGCAAATGCAGCATTTCCTGCTTGTCAAGGCGCGGAATCGCGCTTAGATAAACCCCTTCCTGACATGGACTCAGAAACGGAGAGCGCCCAATGGCCCGCGTGACGGTTGAAGATTGCGTAGACAAGGTTCCAAACCGGTTCGAACTGGTGATGCTGGCCGCCCATCGGGCGCGCGAGATTTCTGCCGGTGCCGCGATTACCGTTGACCGTGACAACGACAAGAACCCTGTCGTGTCCCTGCGTGAAATCGCCGACGAAACCCAAGGCGCGGACGCCCTGCGCGAACGCCTGATCGAGGCCAACCAGACCCAGATCGAGGTTGATGAGCCGGAAGAAGATCAGATGGCGCTGCTGATGGGTGCCGAGTCGGACAAGCCTGCGATGGACGACATGTCCGAAGAAAAGCTCCTGCGCGCTCTGATGGAGGCTCAAGGGCAGGGGTAAGCTCCAAAGACGAAGGTGCGGACCGGATGATTTCTGCTGACGATCTGATTGCGCTGGTCCGCAACTACAATCCCAAGACGAATGCTGAACGTATCGCGCTGGCCTATGAGTTCGGCCAGAAGATGCACGAAGGGCAATTCCGCCACTCTGGCGAGCCCTATTTTACCCACCCCGTTGCCGTTGCCGCCATCCTGACCGAACAGCGTCTGGATGATGCGACGATCATTACGGCTTTGCTGCACGACACGATCGAAGACACTAAGGCCAATTACGGCAAGGTGTCCGATCTGTTCGGGGATGAGGTCGCCAAACTGGTCGATGGCGTCACCAAGCTGACCAACCTGCAACTGTCCAGCCGCGAAACCAAGCAGGCCGAGAATTTCCGCAAGCTGTTCATGGCCATGTCCAAGGACCTGCGGGTCATTCTGGTCAAGCTGGCCGACCGTCTGCACAACATGCGCACGATCAAGGCGATGCGGCCCGAAAAGCAGGTTCAAAAAGCGCGCGAGACGATGGATATCTATGCGCCGCTTGCGGGCCGCATGGGGATGCAATGGATGCGCGAGGAGCTCGAAGACCTCGCGTTCCGCGTCCTGAACCCCGAAGGCCGCCAGTCGATCATCCGTCGCTTTATCACGCTGCAACGTGAAACCGGCGATGTGATCCACCGCATCACCGGCGACATGCGCCACGAGCTGGAAAAGGCGGGCATCGAAGCCGAAGTCTTTGGCCGCGCCAAGAAACCCTATTCGATCTGGCGCAAGATGCAGGAAAAGGATCAGGGCTTTTCGCGCCTGTCCGATATCTACGGGTTCCGCATCATCACCCAGACGGAAGAAGACTGCTATCGCACGCTTGGGGCCATCCATCAACGCTGGCGTGCGGTGCCGGGGCGGTTCAAGGACTATATCAGCCAGCCGAAATCGAATGGCTACCGCTCGATTCACACCACCGTTTCAGGCCGCGATGGTAAACGGGTCGAGGTTCAGATCCGCACCCGCCAGATGCACGATGTGGCCGAAACCGGCGTTGCGGCGCATTGGTCCTACCGGGACGGGGTGCGCACGGAAAACCCCTTTGCCGTCGATCCGGCCAAATGGATATCCAACCTGACCGAACAGTTCGACACCGAGGATGATCACGAAGATTTCCTCGAAGCCGTCAAGCTCGAGATGTATTCGGATCAGGTCTTCTGCTTCACCCCCAAGGGCGACGTGGTGAAACTGCCGCGGGGCGCGACCCCGATCGATTTCGCCTATGCCATCCACACCCGGATCGGCCATGCCTGCGTGGGGGCCAAGGTCGATGGCATTCGCGTGCCGCTCTGGACGCGGATGAAGAACGGCCAGTCGGTGGATATCATCACCGCTGACGGGCAGACACCGCAGGTCACATGGCTTGAGATCGCCGTCACCGGCAAGGCCCGCACCGCCATTCGCCGCGCCCTGCGCGAGGTGGATCGCGAACGGTTCATCAAGCTGGGCAAGGAACTGGCGCGCTCGGGCTTTGACCATGTGGGGCGCAAGGCCACCGACAAGGCGCTTGATACCGCCGCCAAGCACCTGCGCCTGAAAGACCGGCATGAATTGCTGGCCCGTCTGGGCAGTGCCGAATTGACCGCTCATGAGGTGGTTCAGGCCGTCTATCCCGAACTGGCTCAGGATGACGGCGACGCCATTCCGCTGCGGCGCGCCGTGATCGGTCTTGAACCCGGCCAGAAATTCGACCGCGCGCCCTGCTGCCAGCCGCTGCCGGGCGAACGGATCGTCGGCATCACCTACCGGGGCAAGGGTGTTGTGGTGCACGCGATCGACTGCGACAAGCTCAGCCAATATGAAAGCGAACCGGAGCGCTGGGTCGATCTGCACTGGCATTCTGGCACGCACCCGGCCGTCTATGGGGCGACACTGGATCTGACCATCGGCAACGATGCCGGGGTTCTGGGGCGCATTTGCACATTGATCGGCGAGAAAAAGGCCAATATCTCGAACCTGGAATTTGTGGACCGCAAACCGGATTTTTACCGCCTGCTGATCAATGTCGAACTGCGCGACCTTGAACAGTTGCATTCGCTGATGCTGATGCTTGAGGCTGAAAGCGACGTTGCAGCGGTCGAGCGTTATCGGGACCGGACCAAAACCGCGACCGCGGCTGGCTGAGAAGGGGTGATCACGGGTGGTATTCAAGCGCCGAGACCGACGCTCTCCTGTTCAGGTCGCTTCGGAACTCGTCTATCCGCGTGGCGGATGGACCCGCGCCTTCCACTATGTCAAACACCGTGTCCGCCGCCTGCCGGATTCCCCTGACCGGATTGCTCGCGGCATCGGGGCGGGCGTTTTCGCATCCTTCACGCCGTTTTATGGGCTGCACTTTCTGGTCGCTGCAATTGGTGCGCGGCTGATCAAGGGAAATATTCTGGCCGCGCTCAGCGGTACGTTCTTCGGCAACCCCCTGACCTATGTCCCGATTGGGGTGATCTGCCTGCAAACCGGGCATTTCCTGCTGGGCACCGAATATGAAGAAGGCGACACGCAGGGGCTGATGGGCAAGTTCGCCGACGCCATCGGTGACCTCAAGGACAACCTTCTTGCGCTCTTCACTGATCGCGTGGCCGACTGGCACGGGCTGGGGCAGTTCTATCACGACGTTTTCTATCCCTACATGATCGGCGGCATCATCCCCGGTATCGTGGCGGGCATCATCTGCTACTACCTCAGCCTGCCACTGATCCTGACCTACCAGCAGCGCCGCCGCGCCAAGATCAAGGCAAAGTTTGAAGAAATCAAACGTCTGGCCGGAGAAACATCTGCCAGTCCCGCGCCAAGATCGCTAAGGTCGGGGCGAAAATCTGCAAAAGGAACCAAATGATGTCCGAAAGCCGTCTGCGTCTGGGTGTGAATATCGATCATGTCGCCACCGTGCGCAACGCGCGCGGCGGGGCCTATCCTGACCCGCTGCGCGCCGCCAAGCTGGCAGAAGAGGCCGGCGCCGACGGCATCACCGCGCATCTGCGCGAAGACCGCCGCCATATCTCGGACGCCGATATCGACGGGCTGATGGAGGTTCTGTCGGTGCCTCTGAACTTTGAAATGGCCGCCACCGAAGAGATGCAGAAAATCGCCCTGCGCCACAAACCGCACGCCGTCTGTATCGTTCCCGAAAAGCGCGAGGAACGCACCACCGAAGGCGGGCTCGAAGTCGCGCGCGAGGAAAACAAGCTGGCCCATTTCATCGCCCCCCTGCGCGAGGCCGGGTGCCGCGTGTCGATCTTCATCGCCGCGGATCAGCGTCAGATCGAGGCCGCGCACCGCATCGGTGCCGAGGTGATCGAACTGCACACCGGTGCCTATTGCGACGCCCATGCCGAAGGACGTATGGACGCCGCCGCGCGCGAGCTTGAATCGCTGCGCCAGATGTCCACCTTTGCCCATTCACTGGGGCTCGAGGTCCATGCAGGCCATGGCCTGACATACGACTCCGTAAAGCCGGTTGCCGCTTTCCCCGAGGTCATGGAACTGAACATCGGGCATTTCCTGATTGGTGAGGCGATCTTTCTGGGTCTCACCCCCGCCATTCGGGAGATGCGCCGCCTGATGGACGAGGCGCGCGCGTGATCACCTCCGGCTTTATCGCCATCTGGTTCGCCTGGCTGATGGCAGGGGGCTCTCCGGGCCCGGCCACGATGGGCATTGCCGGAACCGCCATGACCGAAGGCCGTACCGCCGGGCTGGCCTTTGCCCTTGGCATCTGCGCCGGATCGGCCGCCTGGGGCATTGCCGCAGCGCTGGGCTTGTCGGCGGTCATGCTGGCCAATGTCTGGCTGTTCGAGGTGATCCGCTATGTCGGCGTGGCCTATCTGGGCTGGCTGGCGCTGAAGGCCCTGAAACGCGCGATGACCTCGGATGATGAGGTCGCCCTGGGTAAACCGGTCACCGGCACGCTGCCCACGGTTTTTGCCAAAGGCGCGGCGATCCACCTGACCAACCCCAAGGCAATCCTCAGCTGGGGGTCGATCTATGCCATCGTCGCGCCGAGCGATGCCAACCTGCCGATGCTGCTGGGCTATTTCGCCATGCTGTACGCGGGATCACTGATGATCTTCATCGGCTATGCGTTTCTATTCTCATCCGCCCGCATGGTCCGTACCTACCGCCGCGCCCGCCGCTGGTTCGATTTCGCCTTCGCCGGGTTTTTCGGGGTGGCGAGTTACAAGATCCTGACGGTGCGGTTGTCTTGATCAACCTTTGGACATCCGAGCAAAAAACCTTGTTGTTTAACCGGGTTTGGTACGTGGTTTGTTTCGTTGTTAGTATGATGCTGTCGGTTTCGTCGGGCTTTGCCCGGGAAAAACTGGGCCTCGAAGGTGTGTTTTTCTTTCCGGTCGATTTCCTTGTGACCCCCAGCATTATGGCAGCAGTGGTTCTCACACATCCATGGTCAAAGAGGTTTTCTGAAACAACCGCAAACGCCACGTTGTGGTACAATGCAGCCTACATGGTTGGTCTTTCAGTGGCGGTGTTGTGGGCTATGCAACTCGCAGCATTGTTTTACCACTTCAGGTATTGGCACCAATTTGATTTTTCGGCTTTCGCTTTTAGAAACGGTGCTCTGCTGTTTTGGGCAGCGGTTTCTGTAGGCATCTGCCGAGCCGTGCTATCGCAATCGATACAGGCAAAACGAACGCTTTTTGGCGGTGAAAGAAGCTGACACAACTGATCCTCGGTTTCGGTACAGACCTGGCAAACGCACGCAAATAGATCCCGGCAAAAGCCGGTGGAGGCGCTAGGGCGCGCTCGAGATTTCCAGAAACCATTCCGCAACAGCATTTGCCCAACCGGGTTGCCTGCCGTGACCATGTGGCCCCAGCGACAGGGTGACAGAGCCGTCCAGACACTCGGTCCACTTCTTTCGCCAGGTTGCACCTTCTGTTGAAACGCTGTTCGCCATCTGCCCGCATCCATTGGTTCTGGTCAGAATTTCAATGGATTTCAAAACGCTACCCTGTTCGAAATCATAGTCCCCAAAGGTCACAAAACGCCCCTCCAGCGGGACGGTCCGGTCTGCAAATCCGTGGGAATGATGCATGTGAACCGGGCCGCTGCACCGCCGCCACATTGGCTCCCAAAAGGCCCCTGATGCCGAGGCATAGGCAAAGGCAAAGGAATGATCCGTACAGGCCTTGTCCCAAACCAGTGATCCGCCGCGTGAATACCCCGCCAGCAAAATGCGGTCTGCGTTCAGGTCGAAACGGGCAATGGCGTCTTCCTTGATCTGCTCCAGCGCGGCCAGGTCATCCCGCGGCCAGCGATAGCCATCATGCACCCCCCAATCCAGCGCCTTGGGGTTGCCAATGTCGACCTGACCGTTCGGCGCGATAAAGGCGATGCCGCGGTCGGTAAAGGCCGCCGCGAGGCCGGAAAGATTCACGGCTGAATTCGCCGTTGCCCCATAGCCATGCAGATAGATAACAGCTGGCGGCTCGGGCGCGGCCTCGGGCAGAACCACCCGATAGGACAACTCTCCTACCTGACAGGGGGTATCCTCGGTTCCGCAATCCTGTGCAAAAGCGGGGGAAACGGTGCTTGCGACAATGCCAGCCACCGCGATTGCCATAAACGGAATTTTCGACATTGCGTCCCCCCGCACCAACGTAAAAATTGAACATTCCGGTAAAGTATATCACGGAATGTGGCAACCAACCGCTTGCGCGTGGTCATCAATTGCCGTTGATTGGCCCGACCAGAGAAATGAGAGCCACATGATCCTCGGAATCGGCACAGACCTTGCAAATATCGACCGCATTCAGGGCACGCTTGACCGGTTCGGCGACCGGTTCCGCAACCGTGTCTTTACCGACACCGAACAGCGCAAGGCCGAACGCCGTGCGGATACCGCAGGCACCTATGCCAAGCGCTGGGCCGCGAAAGAGGCCTGTTCCAAGGCGCTCGGCACCGGCCTGCGCATGGGTATTTCGTGGAAGGACATGGCCGTCACCAACCTGCGCACCGGTCAGCCGGTGATGCATGTCACAGGCTGGGCCGCCGAACGCCTGAACGAACTGACCCCCGCAGGGCACGAGGCGATCATCCACGTCACGCTGACCGATGACCACCCCTGGGCACAGGCCTTTGTCGTGATCGAGGCGCGTCCTCTGCAAGATCACGTCACACAGCCTTGACTTGACCCCATCCCCCCCGCATGTAGCAGCGAAGCCAAGCACAGAGAACTGGAGAGAGCAGTATGGCCGACGAAGCCAAGACCGGAAGCGGCGTCTGGGAAACGATCAAGACCATCGTCTATGCCCTGCTGATCGCGGGCGTGTTCCGGACCCTCTTCTTTCAACCGTTCTGGATTCCCTCCGGTTCGATGAAGCAGACGCTGCTGATCGGCGATTTCCTTTTCGTCAACAAGATGGCCTACGGCTATTCCTACGCCTCATGTCCCAGCCTGATCATCCCCAGTGTCGGCCTGAATATCGACGCCGAAGATCTCTGTGGCTGGATGCAGGGCGACGACGGAAGCCGCATCTGGGGCGGCGATCCCGTGCGCGGCGATGTCATCGTCTTCCGCCATCCGGTCAGCGGGCGCGACTATATCAAGCGCCTGATCGGCCTGCCGGGCGACCGCATTCAGGTCCGCGAGGGGCAGATCATCCTCAACGGCACACCGGTTCCGCAACAGCCTGACGGCATATTCACCGAAATCGCCGAACCGCAGGGCCCGCAACGCCTGCGCCCACGCTGCGAAAACGGCCCCGTCGGTGTTGGCGGCGCCTGTGAAAAGTCGCGCCTGATTGAAACCCTGCCCAACGGCGTCACCTATGACGTGCTGAATATCGGCAATCAGGGCTCGGACAATACCGGCATCTATACCGTGCCCGAAGGCCACTATTTCTTCATGGGCGACAACCGCGACAACTCGGCTGACAGCCGCCTGCCGCAATCCGCTGGCGGGGTTGGCTATGTACCCTACGAAAACCTGATCGGCCGCGCCGACCGGATCATGTTCTCGTCCGCCGGGCGGTCCATGCTGTTCTTCTGGACCTGGCGCGGGGATCGGTTCTTCAAGGCGGTCAATTGAAGCTCTCAGCCGAAATAAAGGCGTTCCAGCAGCGTTTGGGGTATGAATTTGCCGACCCTGAGTTGCTGGTGCGTGCGCTGACCCACGGCTCGGTCTCATCGTCGACCCGGCCCGACAATCAGCGGTTGGAGTTTCTGGGCGACCGGGTGCTGGGCCTTGTCATGGCCACCGCGCTGCTTGAGGCCGACAAGAAAGCCTCCGAAGGCCAGCTTGCGCCCCGGTTCAACGCGCTGGTCCGGAAAGAGGCCTGCGCAGATGTCGCCCGCCAGATCGATCTGGGCGCGGTGCTGAAACTGGGCCGGTCCGAGATGCTCTCGGGTGGGCGCCGCAAACAGGCGCTGCTGGGCGACGCGATGGAGGCGGTGATTGCCGCCATCTACCGCGACGCCGGGTTCGAAGCCGCCCGCGATGTCATCCTCGCCCTCTGGGGCGACCGCATCCACAAGGTCGAGGCCGACGCCCGCGACGCCAAAACCGCGCTTCAGGAATGGGCACAGGCGCGCGGCCAGAAACCACCCAGCTATGTCGAGGTCAAACGCAGCGGCCCCGACCACGCCCCCGTCTTCACAATCGCCGCCCGCCTTCAGGACGGAACCGAGGCACAAGCCACCGCAGGCTCCAAGCGCCAGGCCGAACAGGCGGCCGCCAAGGCGTTGCTGGATCGGGTCAGCTGATCGGTGCTGCCGCCCGGCCTGTCACAAGTTTCAATCAAACTTGAAGACTATAGCCGCCACGACCCGAGATATGTATCTGGGTGTTAACTGCTTTGGCATCAGTCTGACTGCGACAGGTCAAAGCACTTGAGAAACAACGGATAAAGGCAATCCAATGCAACGTGCAAAACTCTCGCTCGTCAATATCGGCTTTCTGTTCATTGCCGGGTTTGTGGCAACCATGGCCTTCGATTTCTGGGGGCAGGTCGTCAGCCCAGGAATCGGCTGGGCCAACCTTTCACCCGAAGGGCTGGCGCAGAGTTTGCTGTCCAGTCTGGGCCTGCCCAGCAACGCTTTTCTGGGCTTCTTCGTGCATTTCTACATTGTCGGTCTGATTGCCTATCCTTTGGGCTGGTTCCTTGTTTTCCAGCCAATCTGGGTCAAGGTTCTGGGTCCGGTCCACATGTTTGTTGCCTCGGCAATCTATGGTTTCGGTCTGTGGGTATTTGCTATTGGAGGTGTCACGACCTTTGCCGGTCTGCCGCCGTTCCTGAACTTTGTCGGCATCACATGGGTCGCGCTGATCGGACATGTTTTGTACGGCATCGTGTTTGTGGCCGTGCTGAACCCCATCCTGCGCCGTCACCCGTGATCTGATCCGTTCAACCCGCCGGTCCGGTGTCGGGCCGACGGGTTTCATCGTTCAAACCACCCGGATGAACCCGGTCAGCCCGGTTTTCTGATGTTCGATCACATGGCAATGAAACGCCCAGTCGCCGGGGTTGTCCGCCACCAGCGCTATATCCGCCACCTCATCCTTCAACAGCAGCATGGTGTCCGTCATCAGCGGAGGCAGGGTGCGCAGGTTGGATCGCAGCGGCACGAAGGCCAGCCCGTGCAGGTGGATCGGATGCAGGTTCGGCGACTCGTTGCGCAACCGCAGGACATAACTTTTGCCTTGTTCCAGAACCGCCAGCGGCCCGGTGCCCTGCGCTGCATCACCCGGCCAGGGTTTGCGGTTGATCGACCAGAAACTATACCCCAGCGTGCCGCAGAACCCGTCATTCGGGGCACCGCCCTCCGGGGTCCAGCCAAAGACGAACTCATGCAGCTCCGCGCCGTTTGGATCAGGTCGCACAACGGGATTTGCACGCAGCGGGCGCAGCTCTCGCAGATCGCGCGCCGCTGATGTGCCGGTCGCCCGCAAGCGGGCCATGGCGCGGTGCGGCTGGCCGGGAAACTTGGCCATCAGCTCCGCCGACCGCCCTTCGCCCTCGGGCATCCGGACGGCAAAATCCACCCGTTGACCGGGGCCCAGCAACAGCGGTTCATCCGCCGTTGGCACCGGCAGGTCAATCTCGACCGGATGCCCGTCCCAGGCGATGATCCGGGTTTCGGCCCCCTCGGGATGCAGCTTATAGATGCGGGTCGTGTCCGTGTTGACCACCCGCAGCCGCACCAGACTGCCCGCCGCGTGCTCATAAACTGCCGTGCTCTGCCAGTTGGCGGTCTGCACCGTACCAAACGTGCCCGCCCGCGCCGCACCCCGCGCCGTATAGGCCGGCAGGAACGCGTCATCCTCGTCCAGACGGAAATCCCGCAGATTGATCACCTGTTCGCTGTCGAACCCCGGCTCTTCCGGCTCGGCAATCACTATCACGCCGGTCAGCCCGCGCGCCATCTGCTCCATCGTCATGCAATGGGGGTGATACCAGTAGGTCCCCGCATCCGGTGGCGTGAACTCATAGGTGAAACTTTCGCCCTCGCCGATGGGCATCTGGGTCAGGTAAGGCACCCCGTCCATCTCGTTTCGGATGCGCAACCCGTGCCAGTGCATCGAGGTATAGTCCGGCAGCGTATTGCGCACGCTCAGCCGCATAGGCTCGCCCTGCCGCCCATACAGAACCGGCGGCGGCGCATCGGGCGACAGGCTGACCATCCCTGTGGTCAGCCCTTCGCGCAGCCGGTAACTGGCGGGTTGCAGCACCAGTTCCTGTGCTGCATCACCTGCCGCCAGCGACCATTCGCCCAACCCAAACGCACCTGCGGCGGCACCGCTTCCAAAAAGAAACTCGCGACGTTTCATGACAACCTCACTGAAAGGATTTGCTGCCGGGCTGGAACTGGCTGGGCATCTGTGCCTGTCCTGCCACCGCAAACGCAGGGCCGCAATGCGACAAATCCCTCTGGCCCGCCGCCCCTTTCTGCTATAGGGGGGCGCAGTTGCAGACAGGATTGCCAGACATATGACCACACGCGCCGGATTTATCGCCCTGATCGGAGAGCCCAACGCAGGCAAATCCACCCTCCTGAACCGCATGGTCGGGGCCAAGGTCTCGATCGTGACCCATAAGGTGCAGACCACGCGCGCCCGTATCCGGGGCGTTGCGATGGAAGGCGATGCGCAACTGGTCTTTGTCGACACGCCGGGCCTGTTCAAACCGCGCCGCCGTCTGGACCGTGCCATGGTCGCTGCCGCCTGGGGCGGGGCCGCCGATGCCGATATCGTCGTGCTGATGGTCGAGGCGCATCGCGGCATCACCGAAGGGGTCGAACGCATCCTCGAAGGGCTGGCCGAGATCGGGCAGGGCCGCACCATCGCGCTGGCCATCAACAAGATCGACAAGGTGCCGTCCGAGAAACTGCTGGCCCTGACCAGCGACCTGAACGCGCGCTACCCCTTTGCCGAAACCTTCATGATTTCGGCCGAGAAAGGCCACGGCGTCGATGACCTGCGCAAATGGCTGGCGGGCGAATTGCCCGAAGGCCCGTGGCTTTATCCCGAAGATCAGATCGCCGATCTGCCCCTGCGCATGATCGCCGCTGAAATGACGCGCGAGAAGCTGACCCTGCGCCTGCATCAGGAACTGCCCTATCAGCTGACGGTCGAGACCGAGACCTGGGAAGAACGCAAGGACGGCTCGGCCAGAATCGATCAGGTCATCTATGTCATGCGAGACGGCCACAAGGGCATCGTTCTGGGCAAGAAGGGCGAGACGATCAAGGCCGTCAGTCAGGCCGCGCGGGCGGAACTGGAAGAGTTCCTCGACCGTAAGATCCACCTGTTCCTGCAAGTGAAAGTCCGGCCCAACTGGCTTGAGGAATCCGAGCGCTATTCGGAAATGGGTCTGGATTTCAAAGACGGCAACGCATGACCCGCCTGACGGCCGATTTCTGGGTGCACGCCTATCTGGCACGGCTCCGGTTTCAGGAAATCCCCGCCTTTGTCGTGGCCCATGGCGACGACACCGCGGGCGCGGTTCTGGTCAAGCTCAACACGCTCGACGGGCAGGCCACCGCCTTTCAGCGCAGCTTTGATCTGATGAGCGGCGAACGCACATGGGTCGAACTGTCCTCCGGCCCCGAGGGCGACGTGGATCACGCCATCCAGCGCCAGCGCAGCTTTGACCCCGACCTCTGGGTGATTGAGGTCGAAGACCGGCAAGGCCGACATCTGCTGGGCGAAGAGGGGCTGGAGTAGCGGGCCAGACGCATGTCGGCTTTGAGCCCAAATAGACCATCACAGGGCGTATGGATTGCGCCTGTTTGCTTTAGATAGGCCTGCTATAATTCGGTAACCCAACTGCGATTGCTTTCGCGCTAGCAAGTGAAGAGGCAACAATCTTGTCAAACTCCACTACCGCATCTGGATTAACTTCATTGTCGTCATAGTCCGCAGCAATAAGCTGATTATGAAACGTCTGAATCATCTCCGTTTGATGAAGCAGGTCTCTTTGTGTGCAAAACATGTCCCATGACGGGTTGGGAGATTGGAAATTTACACAAGCGTCAGCCCCGTCTCTTATCGTTTCTGCCGCTACTGCAACATAATAGAAGCTGCGGCCAAACCTCCGATTTTCGGACTCTGCTTCACTATACAACAACAATAGCTCGACCCACGCGTAGTAACCGACACTATGGACCTGTCACGTATTCGTGCCGCTCCAAGTGCTCGTTTAAGCCACTTTCCTTTCGAAAGCGACGGGGCTTTTCCAGCCTAAGGCCGAGT
>NZ_JBQERC010000015.1:0-91134 GCF_056534665.1 Ruegeria sp. P8 | reverse complement strand
GAATTCGTCCGTCCGTTTCAGTCCCATAGTTCGTCTCCTTTGTTGCAATAAATGCTATCAAAGGAGCGGCATCAAACCGCGACACGTCCAGCCCTGCCAGGCATCCTGCGGTGGTTCTCTGCCAATATCGGTGTACACCATGTTCACCACCTTGCCAGCCGCATACCGTTTTATCGGCTAAACGAGGTTTTGCGTGACCATTCCGAGTTGGAAAATTGCCAGCGTATTACTCTATATGAGAGCCTTCATTGCGCACGATTGCATCTTTGGGATGAAGAAAGTCAGCGCCTGCTGACGTTTTCTCAGGCTTTGTCGAACGCCAATCCCAACAAGAGTCTAGTGTAATCGGGCGCGCACCAAAAAGGCTTCGACAGTATCACCGCCAAGGGCGCGAATGGCCTCTAGTCGGTGAAGGCCTTCAATCAGCACGAACCGCTTGTTGTCCGCACGTATCTGGATCGGCGTCTTCTGGCCATTCTTCAGGATATCTTCGGCCAGTGCCAGAACCTTTTGTTGATCAAGTGTTTTGGCCCGTTTCACAGGTACATAGATCAGGTCGAGCGGATATGGTTTTTTCTCCAACATAAGCTACGCGTGCGCCTTTCGTGCATTTATTCCGGTTCGAAGTTCGCTTCAAAGGCTGGCGCTGGAACGTGCGTCATAGAACCGAACGAACAGCATCGCGCAGCTCCTGATGCATGATCCAAGTCGCTGGTTCATCGTCACTTTTGACGTGAGAAGATGCCAATACCTGAGCGGCGCCATCATTTTGAGCCGATCCGGCTTCGGGAAGCTCGAGTTCCAGATATTCTGCAATCAATAGCCCGATTTTCTTGAAGACCTTGACGGACGCCTCGCGCGATTTGTAACCAGCTGCCTTAGTTAACTGACCAATGCTCAGTCCTTCCTTGCCTGCGATTGTAAGTGCTTTGAGCATGGTGACCTGCGCAGGGGTGAGCCTGATCTGGCGCAATGCTTCGACATATTCTCCTTCACTGGGAATGAAGTTGCCGGAGTTCGCCTCCAAACGACGTCGAGCGCTGCGTTTCCTGTCTCGCTCTTCGAGAATTTCTTTTAAGGCTTCAATGGCCAATGACGGTGTTTCGCCAACTGCATCAGCAATCAAACCTTGCGTTTTCGCTGGTGGCTTGGGGAATGCGCGCGCAACGCTGTTACCGCTCAGAATGCCAGCCTTAATCAAGTACTTTCCAAATTCTACTTCGATCACTTCTGATACGTCAGCGTTCCGCGTCTTGCGAACACTGCGGTCCTGAAATGCTCTTTGTTCCAGACCACGCACTGACATCTTTGAGTCAGAAAGGGTCACTTGAGGGGCATATTTACGCATCAGAGAAACACCACTACAATTACCGCTGCAACAAACACTGCTAACGCTATAGATATCTTAATCCCGTGGGACCGGCGACGCGCCTTTTCGGCTTTGATCCTTTTGCCAAGATTTTCGTCAATCGAGTTATGGTTCACGGCTTGGTCCTTCCGGATTTGTCAGGCGATATTGATTTCCACGAACCTATTTTCGTGGAATATTTTCGGCGCACTTATCGTTCTGTCGTGTGAACGGCCGATTGCATTCCCAACCATCACCACTTCGATTCAAATGAGCGTTTGAAGGAACAAGGATCGCATCGCACCTGTCCCGGTTTGCGCGAAAACCACGTTCGCATTTCCATCCAGAGTAGGAATCTGGTTCAAGATACGCATGCTGTGGAACAGCCACAGGCTCACAGCCGCTCTCCGCTGCGTTGTAACCTCTGAGGCATACCCAACCATCCGAGCTTTTTTTATCGCTCAGACGACCGTTTTTTGGGACTTCTATTGCAACACAATCCTGGTTCTCCTTACGAAATCCCCAGTTGCAGTGTATTTCCTGTGCGCCAAACCTGGTTTCGACGTATCCATTTTGAGGTGCGATCAGTTCTTCGCATTTTTCTTCGACACGCTGGAACAGCCGATTGCACTCCCACTGATCTCCGGTTGACGCAAGATAGGCATTTTCAGGAACTCTTATTTCCTCACAGAGATCTCCGACATTCTGAAAACCGTGATTGCATTCCCAGCCACTGCCATAGGAGCTACCTGTCAAATATGCGTTTTCTGGTAAGTCTGTTCTTTGGCACGATCCATTCTTGTTTTCGAAACCTTCGTCACAAACTGATCCATCGGCATTGCCTGCGACTTGGGCAGGAAGCTTTGTTCCTGAGAGCGACACCAAAAGTGCTGGGATCAAACAAAGAATGCAGCGCGTAAACACGATGAATGACTGATTGAAGCGGAGCCTGAGACCTGATCTATCGGCCATCAAGCACGCAATTTATGAGCCATGTGTTGTTCATACGGCGCTTTCCTTCATGGGTCACGCGATGGCTGGCGCATGTCAGGTGACAGTTGCGAATGCATGTGAGGAACGAGCTCATAGCGAAGACCCCAGCGAAACCCGTTCCTATGCTGGGGCATATGCTACAGTTATTCTGAAGGCCATTGGATCATCGAAGCCGGCAGCATCGCGGCGACGAGTAACTTTCACCAATGCACTTTTGTGGTCCTTAGCCAGAATAGAGTCAAGGAAGTTTCCCTTGTCGCAATGCAAGTACCGCCAGGGCAGGTAGTTTTTGAAACTGCCGGTGACCAAGATCCTTGGTGAACTACCGAAAGAAATTGTCTGGCCTGAGTGCGGCGAAAGAGGAGTATGTGATCAAGGCTTCCCCGTAACTAGGAATGACTGGCCTGATGACATTGGCTGCAACGCAGCGATTTTCGCGCCGCTTCTGCACAAGTGCTCGCGGCGTGATCAAATGGCCGCTCGGTCCCGCACCCTGTAAATTGCGCCTGAGCCGAGAAAACTGTGCTGCGAGCGTACGCAACAAGATTTTGACACTTCCGCTCAGGGCACGCTACGTCCCACTCCTGCGTAAAAGAACTAGAACCACTATGGATTGGCGACCGACAGCGCCGCTCGCCAAACTGTCTCAGATGTCTATGCGCTCTGCAATGCTTAGCGCGTCTTCCAATTCAACGCCCAGGTATCGCACGGTGCTATCGACCTTTGTGTGCCCAAGCAGAAGTTGGACCGCGCGGAGATTTCCTGTCTTGCGGTAGATCTCAGCTACTTTGGTTCGGCGAAGCGAATGCGTGCCATATCCGCTCGGTTCCAATCCGATTGCGGTCACCCAGTCTCGAACCAGCCTGCCATACTGGCGCGTCGAGATGTGTGGTCGATCATGGAATCGGCTTGGAAACATGAACCGGCTAGCAAACATTTCCGGTGATTTTACCCATACCAATACAGTTTCTCGCGTGTTTTCCGTCAGTTCGAATTGAACAGATCGCTTGGTTTTGCTCTGGATCACCGAAACACGCTCACGGACGCGATCGTCTTTGACAAGATCGGTCACAGCGAGTTTGACCAGATCGCAGCCGCGTAGCTTGCTATCAATCGCGACGTTGAACATTGTGAGATCACGCAGATTTCCAGAAAGTTCGAGCCGGGCACGGATCGCCCAGACCTGTTTTGGGAGTAGCGGTCGTTTCTGACCGATGATCCGCCCCTTGTTCCAAGCTCTGGGTTTTGGGGTGACTGCAGGTAGTTGGACTCTTGGCATATTTTGCACTCCGATCCACCCTCCGCACCCAAGCAACAGCACCGCGCTGACCACCGAATAGTACAAGCGGCGTGAATGCCTGCTGTCCGATTATGAATACTGGCATGGTTTAGTGTGTGCATTAGGCGGCTTGAGCCCATATCACTACACATAAGAACGGTTCGAGTCCAAACCGCGCGTACGCTTCGTCTTCAGCACCGATTACCGATCGGGTTCCACGTTAAAAGGCCCGGGTCAGCACCAATAAGATAAAATGAGATATGATCAGAAAAGCTGGAAAGACCGGCGTCAGGTTATCAGCGACGCCGAGCTAACCCAGGGCTTACTGATACGCCATTTCGCCAGGCGCTCAACCCCTTGCAGCGTCGACAAATCCGCTCTCCGAACCCTTCGCTCCAGAATGGCGTTCTGCAACGAAGACACGGGCGTTCTTGCGGCACGTCATTGTGGGCGCGAGCCATGATCGTATCTGCGTCGTTGTCGAAGTCTTCCATCAGTTCCTAGCCTCGATTTCTGTTTTGGTTTATACAGCGACTGGAAAAGAAAGTTCCGAGCACTATGCCTTGGGGTTGAAGGAACTGCCTGGTTCAGACTGCCCTATGGGGCGGCCTGCAGTCCGAGGGGTTATTAAGGGACGAACCGGCATTCCTTCATTCTCGGCAGCTTGGACCGCGAAGGCGTACTGAGCGCCGCTTCCGCATCCTCGTCGTAGGGCACTTTGATCTGATGATCTGTCGTCTGCTTCAGAAATGAGCGAGTCCGAGTAGAGGTGTCGAAGTTGTGTCTCTGAAACGCCATCTGCCCTCATAATCAATTGCACCATGGGATCGGCCAATAATTGGTCGAGCAGGAACTGCGACAACTCCTTTGAAGACAACTTGTCCTTTGCGCGGGCTCTCTCCAAATCAGTAAGAGAAACGGTCAACGTTCGCGCCAGACCGGGGTGAGATTTCCGTGGAAGCAGAAAGATTAGCACTGATGCTTTCCAGGCTTCTGGATCCAAATAATCTGGTGGTGCGGAATGCTCAGTTTCTATGTCGTATTCGCCCGCCGGGAGTAATTCGTCAAAGCCAGGGAAAGTAAACGGCCTGGAAAAGACTGCGATTGTCTTGCTGATTAGTTGGTTCATTTGGGTAGTTCTCCTTTGCTGATACCGCTCGCTCGGAGATGTAAACAAGAACAAGCCACCCGCTCCCGGCAGGGTATTATCAGTTTTGAGGTTTAGGCTTTGATTTTTCGGGGACGGCGTCCTGCCCTTTCGACGTCACTTCTTTTTTTGACGCGTCCGCATCGTTTTCCTTCAGTGCGGCAGCCGCTCTGGTCGTAAGGTCTTTGAAAGACATCATTTTGATCCTTTGATTGTCCGCAACACTCACGAGCCCAGATAGGGTGTGAAAAGTGAATGCGGGTACCACCAATATAGGTATTGGTGGCCCAATTTACTACGTAAAGCCGTAGAATAAGACGGGTGGATGAAGCAGAACCGAGGCGGCGGCAACCCTGGCGCGCTACTTTCGCTTCGAATATGGGCGATCAGTGTTCGCTGCGGTGCAGTCAACCAATGCGCCATCACCATGGAAGACTTTTGCTACATCGGGTGCAGCCATGCCGCGCGAGAGCGCGCTATAGTTCAATTTCAGCTTCACCTCGCCACCAGGGCGAAGCAGACAATTGGTGTTTTCAACAACGATATGATCACTGGTGGCTCCGACGAACGTGACGCCAGCAGGGAAAATTAGACCCGCCGCATCGGTGTCCTGGAGTCCAATGGCAAGGATCGACCGAGTGTTCGAAGGACTGTCTAAAGTCACACACTGCATTGAAGGTATGGGATAATTCAATTGCAAGGGATTTGGATTTGATTTGGTCTTCGTTTCGATCACTTCCGCCCAAAGCGTAAAAACATCTGTGTAAAGCCCGTCGATCGCGTATCCCGAAACGGGATCGGTACCTAACAGGATGGCCTCACCCAGACGCAGGTTGTTGATCTTTCCGGTCGCCCCCTTGCCAAGCGCCCATGGCAAACTGGCAGAACCGCCGCCTGACACTGTTTCCAGAGCGGGCCCACTTGCAAGTTCGGTATCGACGGCAAGCGACGAAAGCAATTCCATTGCTCCTGCAGAGGGTGCCACATGACCCAGACAGGCAAAATTTGCACCAATCCCCTTCAGAGAAATCCCTTCCATTCTAAGAATTTGAGACACAGTGCGCTCAAGGTGTTCAGGCAAGATGCCATCCCGCATATCCCCCATTTCCACCATCAGGATAATACTGTGAGTAATGTTCTTTCCCAGCGCATTCATGGCCAGGCTTGCGATAATGTCCATTTCTGTGTTGAAGCTGACATTGCAGTTATCAACAACTTGCGCGACCTGGCTCAGCATAGGCGTTCGGATCAAGGATATGGAGCACGAGATCCCAGCATCGCGCATACGCATGACATTGCTGATCCGCGCGTCCGCCAGCCCTGTCGCGCCACCTTCAAGCATAGCATTCGCAATCTCAGGATGACCGCAAACGGCTTTTGTCACACCTGTCACCGTAATTCCGCGGGGTCTAAGGTGGTCGACCAGGAACCGTGTGTTGTACCGAATTTTGTCCAGATCAACGTCAATACGCAGCTTGCTCATTCAATCGTCGTAGCACGTACGGGTTGCAAGCGCGGAAAGGCAGATAGAACCATATTCACCAAGTTTTTGGAGGACGGTTCAATGCGTCAGTGACCGGGAGATACAATTTGCGGTTATAGTCTGTGATGGCCTTTGAAATCTCAATATCATTCATTCCTTCATGGTTGATCGTCATGCCAATTACCTCTGTGTTCGCAAAAGCCTCGATCAGGGTGATTTCATCGCAAGGGTCGGGCATTGTCATGTTGGGGAAATCACATCGACGTTTTCGTTTGGGCGCGTGTTGAAGAATAACTGCATGTGGTTGACTGCCTCGCAGAATGAAGGCTGATGTACAAAAGGCCGGATGGCTTAGCGCGCCCTGGCCCTCGATCACTATGACATCGGGGCGCTCACCTTCAGATGCTGCAACAACAGCACGCTCAAGTTCGCCACAACAAAATTGCGGCGGCACCGAATCCATCGCAACGCCATACTTGGCGCCCTGCATCAAACCTGTCTGGCCGGTGCCGACTAAAACTGTTTTGATCCCATGCGTGTTAAGTGCGTTTGTCAGGATTGTCGCGGTCGTACGCTTTCCAATTGCACAATCGGTGCCGAACACCGCGATGCGGATCGCCTGGACGTCTCCAATACTGCCATCTAACAGGCGCAGGTCGGGATTGGGCCGCGGCTTGCGAATGTCGCGTATCGTGACATCGTGAATTTTGGCAAATCCGACGAGCTCTTTGTCATCGCTAAGAAATTCATGCAGCCCACTGACGATGTTCATTCCGAGCGTAATCGCATCCACAACAACTTCGCGATCCTCAAGGGACATTCTGCCGCTGGCCGGCGCCATTCCGTAAATAAACGTGTCGGGGATCGTAGCTTCATTAGCGACGGCGGCATCAAGATCATCGAAGATGGGAACCTGATTGGCGACATCATCAAGCACTTTGCCACTGTCACAGCCGGCAAACGTGCTGTCGATCACCGAAAGAACGCGATAGGCCTTTGAATGTCGAACGAGACCATTAGCCGTCTTGCCATCGATCTTTGCGAAGTTTCCTTCGCAATACACAATTGCAGTCGGTATGTCTGTCACAAGTGTCTTGCGGTGAAGCTCCGGAAAAACGGCTTGTTCAGGCGGCAGCTCTTGCGCATCGCTGGCAATGAACTGCTTGGCATCCGACGCAATGGGTACGGGTTTCATATCTGTTCCTTTTTGGAGTGTGAAACACGCCGTCCTAGGTAAGAACGGGCACAAAATGTGAAGTTTGGAAAAGTGGGCTCTCTGACTGAAACCTCATTCGTTCAGAACACACAGCCCTTCCGACCGATGAAAATTTCTGTGGCATTGCCACCCATTGCCGGATCGGTCGATATGGGCATTTGCGGGTAGATCGATTGCATTGCAGTGATCACCGGACGCCTCGTAGCCATGTTCGCATTTCCATCCAACTCCGTGGATCGCGTCATCGTAGAAAGCGTTTTCAGGCACGATGACTGCATCGCACCTTCCGTCTCGCTCAAAATATCCGCGCTCGCATGTCCAGGGACGCCCGTGGGTTGATGCGTTCAGGAAGGCATTATCCGGCACTGCTATTGCAACGCACGCTTCACCATCTGTCTCGTAGCCACGATTGCAAAGCCATACAGATCCGTAGGTACTGTTCGTCAGGTAGGCGTTGTCCGGCACCACGATTTTTTGGCAGCTATCGTCTACCCTTGTGTACCCACGCAGGCACCGCCACCTCTCACCTGATGGATCGAGATATCCGCCCTCAGGCACAATTACTTCAACGCATGAGGTGCCACCAACTTCAACAAAGCCATGTGTACATGCCCAGCCCGAACCATAGGTTCTGTTTGTCGGGTAGGCATTTTCTGGGACGGCAATGGCCACGCATTCTTCGCCTTCCAACCGATAGGACAAATCGCATTCCCAACCGTCGCCATACTTTTTGGGATGCGCGTTGTCCGGGATAGAGTTTGTTTCGGCCGATGCGGGACTTGATGAGATAAAGGAGCCCGTCAAGCAGCTGAAAACGCCAACAAACAGCGCCGTCATGAAGTGAGAGTAAAACCAGTACTGATTTTTTCCAACTGTCCTGGTGCAAACGGCGTTGTCCGAATGTTGAGTGATTGAGTTACGATCCATCCAGGTTCAGCCCCTCAATGCAGGCCTGTGCCAGATCTTTGTTGGGGGTTTGGGATCCCGGTACCGTTGCCCAGCCGGCTGCCATAACGGCATCCTTTCGCTTGAAAGAAGAAGCTTCTTTGATCGTCGTTATTTTTTCGGCGCGTTGGGCGTCAGTTCTAGCCATGTCGATGCAGATCGGAACCAACGCAGCGATTACATTGTCGCGGGACATGGCGTTGGCCATCTTGTCCGCGTTACTGCCGGTCATCCATCCACCCCAAGAAAATCCAACGACGCCGACGAAAACCCCTCCGATCAGGGCGCCGTAGATTCCGGGTTTAAGCCATTCGGGCGTGTTCATAATCTATTCCTCCTGCGGGGAAAGCGCCGCATCGCTGTCATTGTTAGATGTGGCCAAGGTCTGGTCGTGCTTAAGTGCCAGTTCGAGATCTTTTGGGTCGATGGGGCGCATTTCTGTGCGGCCTGGCTTGCTGCCTTTGCTCTGAACCGTCAGGTAGGTTCCGGTTCTTCGATATGCTTCGAAACTCAGGCCCTGTAATAGTTCTTCTTCAACAATTACTTCATACTCGCCTGCAGGAAGTTCATCCGGGTAGCCGCACAAAGAGAACGGATTTGAAAACGTCACCAAAGAACTGGACGATCTCGTGCTCACCTTAGCCCTCCAAATAGTTTGTTGGATCTTCCCCGCACAGTCTGCCGCTGAACACGCTCTTAAGCGCCGCGGAAGTACTGGCGTTGTAAATTAGAATAATGTGCAAATGGCAGACGTGCGCTGATCGATGTTAGTCGGCGGCCAATGACTTGAGATTCTATTGGAATCTCAAATGCATTTGGCATCTGAGGATCAGATACTGCCAGAAAATTGACTAACCTGAGTCAGTGCAACGATGTTTGGTTTCCGGCAACCTGATTTGTGTTGGCGGGATATTTGCTGGCGTGTTCTTAACGAGTAATTGAGAAGCGCAGGAAATCCAGTACCGCAATCGGACTGTATTTATCTTGCGCTTCTTTTTCAGTGAAATCCCAAATCTGCCGAAGAGAATGGCGTCTCTAACCAGGCAACCATCATCAAAACCCCGGCATCGCCCGAGGGGTGAACCTATTGCTTCAACAGTGGCCCGGCCTGATCCAGATAAGTGGGGTCAAAACCGGCCAACGTCACCAGTCCGTCATAATCATCAAATGCCACTTGCCCGGATTGAAAAGTTACCAACCCCTTCTCCCGCAGTTGCCGTAGGACACGATTAACATGCACGGCACTCAGTCCCAGCGCATCGGCAAGGTGGTATTGTGTCAGGGGGCAAGTGTATCCCGTCTTGTTTGCCATCCCGACCTGAGTCAGCCTCACACCAAGTTCCAAAAGAAAATGCGCCATGCGCTCACCCGCATCTCGCCGTCCTATGTTGACCAGGTGCTCAACCACCATCGCTTCATCTCGAGATACCGCCCAAAGAATTGCTGTCGCCAGCCGGGGCGTTTGCGCAAATGCTTCCAGGAGATCATCCACTACTACCTCAATAGCTTGGATTTCCATGATTGGTTCTATGCTGTGATCCGAGGTGTGCAGCAGAACGCTTCGCAAACCCAGAAAGTCACCCGGTATTTGGAAATCGACGATCTGACGCGACCCGTCAGTCTGGGTTTTGTAGGAACAAACCCAGCCCGAGGCCAGAATGTAGGCAGCCTGCTCTGATTGCCCTTGATGCACAAGGTCACGTCCGGCTTCAAAGGTTCTGCGGCGTTTGTGCAAGCGTGCTAACACCGCAAGTTCAACCTCAGTCAGAGCGACGAAGTTTGAGAGTTTTCGGGTGAGCGGACTGTTCTTGATAGCGGGCAAATTTCTTCCTTCATCGATGAGCAGCCCGCGAAACTATCCGACGCCAAGACTGCTTTCGATCAGTTAAGTATACAGCAATCTATGCCAGAATGATGCAATTCATCGTGGCGCTTCCTTGCTTGGACGCCTGTTACAAAAGGACGTCTACCATGGCCGACCGGCAAGACCACTCAGGAATGGCCGCACTCTCAATCTGTGAAGCGCTTTTGCTTGCAATTAAAGATCGTGAGCTCCTGCCCGAACATGAGATTGTGGGAGTTCTGCGTGACGCAGCCGCTGCCCACGAAGCAGCGGTCGGCAACAGTGATGAAAAGGTAATGCACCAGGCCGCCGCTGCTCTGATAAACCAGATCATTGCTTCCGGCTATCGGGTTCGGCAGTAGCGTTAAGTCCCGCATCGGAAAAACAAGATTATGCTCGTCAAAAAAAAGCAAAATTGCAAACAGAAACACTTTTGGTGCCTCGTTCCTGATCAATTCAAACACGAAACGAGAATCAATGTTTCAATGCCTGCCATATCCTGCGTCCTGATTGTCCGACCGAGCTGCGGCGAGGGTACAGTTTCCGTTAACGCAAATACAACGCCTGCGAATGACCTGATTGGTGACACTCGCCGCGCCGCAACAATAAGTATGCCGCGACCGCGAGCAAATGCTGCTTCAGCGAAGGCTCCAGATCGAATGACGGCAAAGTCCGCATTGTGTGAGTTCAGCCAGCCGATGAATTTGCGCTTGCAGCGAACGGCAGGTTCGGCGGGCCGCGTCACAGCACCAGTTGCCGACGGTTAATGGCCGGTTAGGGCCATTGGAACTTCCGGATGAATACAAGGTTGGAAAAAACGCACCGGTTTCAGTAGCAATCAGTGATCGCTAAAACCGAAAGGATTTGAGTTTTTGTAATGAAATCAATGTGCGGTTTCTACGAACGCGAAGCGAACGTACTTCCATCAAGACATAGACAAAGAACAAGAAAAAGAAATTGATAAAGAGCACTCCATCCGCTTGTGTTACGCAAATCACGGTCGCTGTGTTTGCTGCACGAAGGACGCTTAATCAGAAAGCGGCAACCAGATTGTTTTGCCGGTCCTTCTGTCTCGACCAGCTTCGCGTTCCTTTTGTCCGTCACGGATCCGGGTGCGGGGATTTTCAATCGGGTCTAGGCTGTTCAGATAGGGTGTCAGGCAATAGAAATCTTGCGGATGCTTACGCGATGGTTTCCAGGTGATCATCGCCCACATCCGCTTTAACATTTTAGCACCTGAACGTTTGTATTAGCTGGGTTTTTCACCTGAATAGCATTGCATGGATTGGGTTGTAGCGACCAGCGATTTCTCTGGGAATTGGGTATTCACCGAAAAACCTCATCTCCTTATTGTGACCTTTAGCTGTAATGTGCCAGCTGCCTACTTTTTTGCTGCAGCCAACGCTCCTTATGCCCGCAACCCGACCCCTTTGTTGTGCAACTCGATCACTGTAGCGACTCAAGTGATTAATCGGTGTGGGAGAAATTGTAGCGGTTAAAGTAAAGCTCTGATTTTGGATGCTCAATATAGCACCACCTACATTTTTTCAGAATGCTTAGGTTTCGGACGAAAGTGAGAATTAAAGGAAAGTCCTTTAGCTTGAGGTATCGAACCCCGTGAATCAGATTACTTTTCAGTCAGTTAAGGCCTGCCAATTCTGAGGTGGAAGTGTCGCAAGGCTTTGAGAAAACCAATTTCGTATACCACAGTTGGCACTCGCGCCGATTTTTCGGATAGCAAACAAGGAAGTTGAGAATGGTATTTTCAAAAGGTGGGCCAAGGGGTGGGCTGTAAATAGAATCAAAAACACAACGCATTGATAATTAGATGAATTTTTTGGGGATATGGTGCGGGTGGAGGGACTTGAACCCCCACGCCTTGCGGCGCCAGAACCTAAATCTGGTGCGTCTACCAATTTCGCCACACCCGCAACTCAGCGCCGCAGCGCTGGATTGAAGCGGTCAATAACAAAGCTTGCTTCCGAGCGCGAGGGGTAAAATACATGTATCGCCAAGTTTGTAGATCCTCTGATGAGATATGGGGCAACCACGCTATCTTATGAAGATGTATAGCCCCAAGAGGCTTGTCAGTGGAAAGTTGATGGGAACATCAGTGGCCGTGAAACCCGATATCCTGCGGGACAATGTCCACGCTATTTTGGAAGAGCTCTTCATTCGTGCCGAAGTTAAAATTTGACCCAGCTAGCCTGCGAAATATCGCTCTTACGTTGACCAAAGTCCTAGAAAAAGCCGACAGCTTGTTGTCAGATCACCACTGGCGAACATGGAAATCCTACTTCATTGCCCTTGCGCGTTCATAGTTGAACCCATGGGAGGAGGCGCGGGATTACTCGCCACGACACCCCAGAAAACGCATCTGCGACCCTTTCCAACTCAGAGAGCAACTTCAGGTTTCTGAAACAACAAGGATAACTTATCCGACTAAAGTGCCCTTCAGGGCCACACAGATTTTTGAATGTCCCGCACCGTCAGGTTCAGGCAATTGTGTTCCGCCGGTCTCCGCTCGGTTTCATACAGTAGGTGCGGAATGGCTCTTGCGTCATATGCATTCCCGCGCAGGTTGAGGCATTCTCAAGAGAACTCCACCACAAAGCTGCCACATTTCAAACGCCAAAAAATCTTATTCACGTCAAAATAAGACCGCCTTGAAGGGTCTTGTTGTTTAGCAGGAGTTAATGAGTCTTTTTTGCCACTTTGGCGCCGGTACGAGTTTCCTGCTCAACTCCAGTACAAGGTTTACTGCTGTGACCGATCTGAATCCCTCCGCTACTGCCGAGCAAGAGGCTGTCTTCTTTGCTCGCGAAAGCTTTCTTGGCGAACTCAAGATCCTGAACCGGGACCACCCGAACACGGGCTTTGGGATATCGCTCCGAACCCATTCCGGAGACCACTACCTGCTGGCCAATGCGCGTATGCCATTGCCCGCGGTCAAATCCGAAGGTTTCCCGACCGGACGCCGCGTTGCGTGCCTTGAAAACGGCGATCGCTTCAGCTCGATCGAAGTGCTGGCTGACGCCAAGGCTTACGAAACCATCAGCCCGCGCGCCGAGGCTGACATTCTGGGCAACGCTTTGGACCTGATCGCACGTATCGACACGCTGACAGGAATTCCAACGGGCCGTCCTTCGCATGAACCCCGCATCGCAGCTACGGGAACCGGAGGTTAAGCATGGCGCGCAATGATCACCTGTTGTCTGTAGGCAACGAAGCTCTGGCGCCGATGACTTCGGCAATGTCATCACTGACGGCGCAGATTGATCAATTGACTGAGGTGGCTGATGCGCGCTCCTCGGCACGTCTGGCAACACTCAAGACCCGGATGGAAAACTTCACCGCCAGCATCACTATGGTCGGTCAGGTAAAAGCGGGCAAATCATCGATTGTAAACATTCTTGCGGGGCGCCCATCTTTGCTTCCGTCGGATGTGAACCCGTGGACGTCGGTCGTCACAACCCTGAACATCAACACGCGTCCACCGGGCGATACCAAGGCCAAGTTCACCTTCTTTGAGCAGGAAGAATGGGACAATCTGATGGTCGGGGGCGGCCGGTTGGGCGAACTGGCCAACCGAGCCGGTGCAGATGACGAGATGGAGGACATTCGCCGTCAGATCGGCGAGATGAAAGCAAAGTCGGAAGAGCGTCTTGGAAAGCACTTCGATCTGATACTTGGCCAAAGCCACCAATACGATCACTTCGATGAAGAACTGATCCAAAGATATGTCTGCCTGGGCGATGAGGACGACCCGGATATCAATCCAAAAACAGGCCGGTTCGCAGATGTGACCAAGTCGGCCGAGTTGTACATGGATATCCCTCAGTACCCGATTGCGCTGAAGCTTTGTGATACGCCGGGTGTCAACGATACCTTCATGGTGCGTGAACAGATTACCCTGCGCAGCCTGCGCGGGTCCGAAGTCTGTGTTGTGGTGCTTGCCGCAAGCCAAGCCCTGACCACCATGGACATGGCCTTGATGCGGATCATCGCCCAATTTGAGAACCGCCAGATTGTCCTGTTTGTGAACCGGATTGACGAGTTGTCAGACCCGGTCAATCAAGTCCCCGAAATCCGCGACCGGATTCTGGATACTCTGAAACAGAACAACATCGACGCAAAGACAAGTGTCGTGTTCGGCAGTGCCTTGTGGGCCGAGGCAGCGCTGACCGGGAACCCCGAAATTCTGAACGAGGAATCCCGCGAAGCACTCAATACATTTTACCTCGCTGCCGGGTTCGGTGATCAGGCCCCCTCGCTGGATAAAATCTGGGCATTGTCCGGTTTGCCTGACCTGCTGCTGGCGATAAACGAGCGTATTGCAGAAGGTGCCGGAACAAGGCTGATGGATCGGGTTCGCCATCGTGCCCGCAACATCGCCAGCCAGATTCGTGCCACCGCCGTGGCAAAGACTCTGTCAGAGGGTGAAGGCGTTGCGCGTGATCTTGACGGTGTTTCTCCGGAAGATGCAATTGCGAAAGTTTCTGCGGAATATGAAAAGAAAGCAGCCGAACTGACCAATGCATTACGCGACAAAGTATTGGAGCGCCTGAACTCAGCCGAGGCGAATTTTGTGAAGCGCGCCACGGATTCTCTGATCGCGCACCTTGAGAAGAATGGCGAGCAAGGCACGTGGCAATACGACCCTGCTGGATTGAGGACTTTGCAAAAAGCCGCTTATTTCAGTTTTGCCCGCGCAATGCGTAAGGATGCTGGCGCGCTCTACTCAACTGCGGCTGCGGATGTCGAAGCGCTGTATCACAAAATTCTTGGCAACCACCTGGGCGAATTCAGCATCGAAGCACCTATCGTGCCGCGCGTTCCACCACCATTGGGGATCGGCCGGACGATCGCTCTGGACTTGCAAAGTACCTGGTGGCGGCGCTGGTGGCAAAAGCGCAAAGGTTTTGAAGCATACGCTGCCGATTACACACGCCTGATCGCGTCCGAGGCGAATTCGATCACCAAGGATATCGAGGAAAACCAGATTGCGGCCGTGTTGGAAAACGTCCGCGCTATTCTGGCGGATTTCATGCGGGAACAGAAGGAAACGTTGCTGAGCATCTCATCATCAGCAGACAAAAACTCCAGCCAGACCTCGGCAGCGATGGCGGGCCTGCAACCTCAGAAATCGCGAGACGAGATTCTGGGTGACATCCTGAAAGACCTAAGCAACGAAGCGGCATAAGTAGAAAAATGGCAAAAGATTCACAAACACGCTTTGTTTCACCGAAAGCATGGGAACGTATCGAGCAGTGGTCCCGCCGCAAACCGGTTTTCGCTTTGATGGGTGAATTCAGCGCTGGCAAATCCACACTGATGAACTTTTTACTGCGAACGCAAACCTTGCCAACGCAGGTTACTGCAACCCAGTTACCACCGGTCTGGTTTAGCTGGGGCAGTGAAAAACCATATATCAAGCGGCATGACGGAAGCGTCGAACCAATCGAACTGGATCAGCTTGAGACTGTTGGCGTCAACGACGCGCAGTTCATTCGTATCTTCCTTGAGGCAGATATTCTGGAAGCCGTCGATCTGATCGACACCCCCGGCATCTCGGACCCCAAAATTTCGACAGATGTCTGGCAGCGCGCAGTCGGGCAGGCAAACGGCGTCATTTGGTGCACCCATGCGACGCAAGCCTGGCGCGAAACCGAACGTGCAACGTGGGTTTCGCTGCCGGACCGCTTGCAACACAACTCGCTGCTGTTGGTGACGCGGGCGGATGCACTAAACCTTAAAGACCGTCAAAAGGTTCTGCGACGCGTCAATCGCGAAGCCGGACATCTGTTCAACCGGTCCATTTTGTTTTCCGCCCGGGATGCGATCAATGCCCGTGACAAGACTGGCGACGCCGAAATGTGGTCGCGCAGCGGCGGCGGCAAGATGATCGACAGTTTTCTGGAAATCACAGAACAGATCATGGACAATCGCGCCGATCAGCTGGCGCGGTACCAGATCGACAAAAGCCAGTCCGGCGCATTCAAGGTTCAACCACTGCGCCCCGCCCGCAAACCAGACGACCGAGAGGCACTGGCGGACGGCATCGAAGCTACTCCTTTGCGGCTGGTCAATCCGCTGGAAAACGAACAGCAGTCAGAAGCCGACGATCATAATGTCGTAACAAGCTTCCCCATCCGGCCAGCCCGTGTAGAGCGACGCGTTGACGAAGGCGAACGGGTTCGGATCAACCCGGAAGACGCTGAACGGCTGCGGGCAGAAATGGTATCAGACACCGAGCAGATGTCTGAGGAAACCGACACCAGCGACGAGTTGCGTGCCTTCTTCAAGGACACCTCAAGCGATCCTCTTGAGTTGAAGAATGTCGCCGGTCTGGAAGAAGACGTGGACGAGTTCGACCTGTCCGGTGAATTCGGTGCTGCCGATAATGCTGACGACCTGCTGGGTGACGCTCCTGATGCTGAAACGGGCGACAAGTCCGTTGATGACGTGCTGACCTCGTTGAACACGACTCTGCGTGAAGCCGCGGCCGAAGCGGACGAAGTCGAAGTTTTCACGCCGGAAGTTGAATCGCGTGATGATCGGGGTATCGAAGTCTCGGTATCCTCCATTGCGGCTCTGATGGCGGCTCAGCCCGAGAACAACGCCGAGGATTACGAACCTGAGCCTGAGTCAAACGGTTTGATAGAGGTCGTGGCCTCAGTCGAGGAAGACGCCCGCGATATCCGCCACGATGCGCATATCGATCTTCCAGAATCCGCAGCCGGGTCGCCGCTTAGCGCGTCGGTTATGTGGCGGGAAATCACAAACAAGGAGGACCTGCCAAAAGACGCAGTCGGGCTTCAGAATGTATTCAAAGCCTTTCTTGCCGAATTTGACCAGATCGCAGTTGAATATAGTGCGAAACAGTCCAGACACGCCCCGCAAGCCATTCCAAAGACGAAAGAAAGCAGCAGTGCAGAATGGCATGTTTTGTAAGGACGCCTTAGTCAAGGCGCTGAGAAGAAGGACGATAAAGAGTTAAATGTCCATTCAGGATGCATTGAACACCGCGATTGAAACGATACCCGACTGCATTGCAGCCGGGTATATCGACATGGAGACCGGCATGCTTTTAGGCAGCAGTGTCTCTGATCCAGATTGCGCAGAATCGCTGGACACTTTGGCAATCGCAGTGGCCAATCTGTTTCAGGGGCGGGGTGTCGCTGCATTTGAAGCGCTCTTGCACGAGGCCGGAAACACTGATGAGGAAAACGCCGGGTTCGGGGAAATCGCGGTGTTTTCAAAAGACCGGTTGAACATCTTTTTGCGGACCAAGGAATATCCTGATCATGTGGTCTGCTATATCTGCCGCAACAGCGCGAATGTGGGACTGGCACTCACGAAATCGCATCTCAGTCTCAAGCCGGTCGCGGCCGCAGTCTGAACGGGACCAGAGGGGGTCACGGTATGATGGACACAGACATTCTCGACATGCTCGAAGATATCGGGCGGTCTTCGGTCGCCCGCCTGTCTCCGACGGTGATTGTCCCCGGTGAAACTGCTGCAGCCCGTCGGGCGGCTGTGTTGCGTTTCATTCGCGGAACGATATTGCCCAGACGACTGGAGCTGACCGCGGCCAATGGAAGCTGCCTGAAAATCGAAGTAAACAGCTCCCGGATCACGGATGTGTTTCAGGTGCCGTCCGGGCAGATCCCAGATTTCGAAACGGAACCACGTACCGCGCTGGTCGACAAACTGGCCCAACTGATTTCAGACATTTCAGCCGCCCCTGCCCCACTGGAACTGATGTCTGGAAAGCCAGCCTCGACGCTGGAGGCTGATGATGTTGGTATTACGCTGAGTGAGGTCGAGAACGCCTGCGCCGGAATTGAGCTTTCCTCTGAGCCCATCGTGTCTGTTGTTCCGGACGTTGAAAAACCTTCAGACAACAGCCCTGCCCCGACAGCAGGGTCGGGCAATTCGTTGGCGCAACAGTTTTTTGACGGAGCCGAACGCTTTGCCACAGGTCGTGTTCTTGTGGACAGTATGGAAAACACTGCACTGGCTTGCGAAGGAACCTGTAAACCTTCCGAGGGAATGCACGCTAATCAAGAGATCTTGACATGTTTTGTTTCAGATCTTGCTGGTTGGAACAACGACACCCGGGACGAATTCGAAGGCCCGCATTTGATCGTCATGCGGCCATCGGGTGGTAAGGGTGCGGGCATGGCTGTTCTGGGCGACAACGAACAGATTGCTGTGGCCATTCATGATGCCCGCAAACTTGGTGCGGTAATCAATCTTTGGAAATCTTTGGAGGAGGCTGAGGAATGACCGCCCCCAAAGCATTCAAATTTTCGACTAATTCAATGCGTTGTTTTTTTGTAGTCAGGGTAAAGAGTAATGAGTGAAACACATCGCCGCGAGCTTATTCGCATCGCAGAAGACATGAACGGGACGAGCAATGACGAAACACGTCAGTTCATATCGCGCATCATTGGTGATCTGGGAAAACTGAAACCGTCAGTTGCCTTTGTCGGGCAGATCAAGGCAGGAAAGTCGCGTTTGATCAACGGCTTCACCGGTCAGGCAGAATACCTGCCGTCGGACGTGAACCCGTGGACAACCGTGATCACCGACATGCATTTCGGGCACCCGAACGGTCGAACCGAAGGGGCCGAGTTCCATTTCTTCGACAACTACCAGTGGCAATCACTGATCGCCGAAGGCGAAGAGTTGCGCAACATGTTCCCGGATGACGAGGACAGCTACAAGCGCGAGATGATCGAAGAGCAGGTCGAAGCCATGAAGACCCGGGCGCGTCGGCGACTGGGGGACAGTTATGAACAGCTGTTGGGTCAACATCACGATCTGGATCAACTGACATCCGATGATCTGGCGCGTTACGTGTGCGCCGGGGACGACCCCGCAGAAGACGGGACAGTTGACCCCGGCAGTGATCGCGGACTTTACAGTGACATCACGCGCAAGGCCGAGGTCTATTTTGACATCGGTCATTTCCCATTCCCTCTGACCGTCACCGATACGCCCGGAGTAAATGACCCCCTGCTGATCCGTGAGGAGATTTCGCGTCAGTATCTCAAGGAATCCGATTTCTTTGTGGTGGTGCTGTCAGCGCATCAGGCGTTGTCGCGTGCGGACCTGAAACTGTTCCGGCTGATGCAGGCATTGGAACTTGGACAGATCGTTGTCTTCATCAACCGTGTCGATGAATTGGGCGGCGGGGCCGAAGATGCGGCAAAAGTGCGTCTGGATGTTGTAGACGGGCTGGAAAAAGCTTTGGGTACTTCGAATATCGATGTCCTGATGGGCAGCGCACAATGGGCGCACTATGCGCTGACCGGCGATGAAACCGGTGTGAACCACGATCATATTCTGGCGTGGTTGCGGGCGCACCCGGAACAGATGCAACAATACCTGAACGGTGTGGCCGAGATCAAACAAGGGCCGGGGCCCATCAGCCGTGAGGCTGTCTTGCGGTTTGCTGCTATGATCGCGTCGGGCTTGCCCGACTTGCGCCGCCATGTCACTCAGGCTTTGGCGGACGGGCCGATAAACGAACAGCTGAGGCTGGCGTGGCAGCATCTCGACAGCTTCGCGCGTGGCGATTTGGAGCGGTCACAGGTACATCTTCGTGCGCTGCAAGACGAAGGCAGCGCGGGGGCGCACAGCCCGGATGACAGCGACAAGACGCTTGGTGATCTGCGCAAATTGATTGCGGACAAATCGCAAGACATCGTCAAGGACATGGACGATGTTCTTTCAAACCTGCGTGGGGTCATGGACGACACGGTCTCTGAATCCGTCTTTGTTGTGGTGCGTGGACCTGAAGGACAATCCCCATTGCTTGCCAAAGGCGGCGCTACCGAGTTGAATTTCACCCCTTTACGCGAACACATGCGCGAGCTGGTTCAAGGCGCGTCGCAAGTGGTGCGGCAACGCATGTTGAGCGAGCTTTACGCGATCGACATGCAATGCAACGCCGCTTTGCGGGCACTGCCAGGGTGGCAGGAACCAGTCGACAATCGCATGAACACAAGTGCAGTGCGTTGGTTCCGCCCGGACACCACCGCCCTGACCCGTGGCATTACCGTTGAGCTGCGTGTAAACTGGTTGTCGCGCCTGATATCGCGCAACAGTGTTGTGACGCGGGCCGAGCGCATGATCGTGCAGGAATTCGAGTTAATTGGTGATGACCTGATCGACACAACGCGTGAAAACCTTCTGGAACGGTTGAAAACTGTTCTGGATCATTACTTGGCCCTGTTGGCAGGCCATCTTGAGCACCGTTCCGGAGCGGGTGAGTTGAATGCTCAGGCGGAAGCACAAGCTGCGTTCGAACGGGCGCGCCGTATTGCTGACGAGTTGGATAGTGTCTTTGGAACAAGCAACGTGGACGAACGACAAGCAGAGGCTGCGGAATGATTGAGTTTCCCGGAACCGAACAGGAAGTGCGCCAGCTGGAGCGTTTTCTGACATCGACAGAAAAACTGTCGTCGGACCCGAAATTGGAAGATATGCGCGCACGGGCTCTGGCCCACGCCGAACGCCTCTCCAACGCGGTCAACATCGGTTTCGCCGGAGAGTTCGGGGCGGGCAAGTCAAGCCTTGCAAACATGCTGGCAGGGGCGGATATTCTTCCAACCGGTCCGCAGCACCTGAAGCTGCCACTTGTCATCGTTGCCTACGCGGATACGCCAGAGACGACAGTCGGCTGGTGGAACAAGGAGCCAAAGACATATTCTGGTATAGCACTGGAAAAGGCCGCTGCGGATGAGCCTGACTTTATTTCGGTTGGATTGAACACACCTGCTCTCAAAGAGATATCACTGTTCGATCTTCCCGGCTCTGGCGCATTGGATGATACATACAAACAGACACTGGACCTGCTGAAATTCGTCGACTGTGCCATCTGGTGTACCAACGGCACAAGCGCATGGCGTGAAACAGAACGGCATTTGTGGGCGCAGGTGCCGCCCGAGCTAAGAGCCAACAGCCTGCTGGCAGTTACACATGCTGATTTGCCCCCGGTGCAGGCAGCTCTGGATCGGGTACTGGCTCGATTGAACAAAGAAAAAGAAGGACTGTTTCGCGCTGTGGTCCCAATTGGCACGCCCGTCGCGGTGCGCGCCATGGCACAAGAGCCGGAACCAGATTTTGATCTTTGGGAAAACTGTGGCGGCCAAGAACTCGCGGAAAAGGTCCTTGATGCGGCGTCTGACCGGCGGCGCAGTGACCTTGACGCTGCCCGGAAGGATCTGAAGCACGAGTTTCTGCCATTCCTGGAAACATTGAATGGGCCAGAGCCGGAACCTTCCGTCAACGATGCTGCGTCAATGCAGTCAACGCTCGGGTCTGCCCTTCCGCCACTGAACAACCCCATTCTTGAAGACTGGTTGGCTGCCATTGCCAGCATTTATGAAGATCTGCGTGACACCACTGCCATTGAACCCGCAGCTTTTTTGCAAAGCTGCCAGGAAATCGTCGAAGATTTCGCGGAACGGCTGGACCAAGGTGGCGAGATCGATCCGGATGCTGACTGGATTCCGGCCGAATTCGAAAAAGCGACTGACTTGTTGTTGTTGCTTCAGTTTGAAAGCGGAGATGCGCCTTTGAAAGACGCAATCAGCATACTTGTACAGCTTGGTGACAACCTTGCATGGGCTGGCAGTACCGTCGCTGCGGCACAATCCAAAACCGGTACCTAGCACATTCCATCAGGATTGAAGCGCTGTTCAGCGATTCGAAGGGCCGAAGAATCGGCCCTTTATTGTTTCGAATTCGTAGACCAAGAGACCGATTTGGGGTCGTCAGTTTTCATTTATTCCACTTCGTTAATCAATATATTGTGTCACTTCTTCGCGCTAACACCATATATGCTATAATCTAAAAAACGATCCTTAGTGAAGCCATCAGGCGGCCCCATTAAAGTCAAATTTGAAACGTCTAACCGTTCTCAAGTGTCCTGCGGTTGTTTTTGGTTGTGAGTTCGTGGGCTGCCGGCCCTGTTTAATTAAGCCGCAAAATGAGTAGAACGGGCGGATTAAAATGAGCCACAACCAGGCTGTCGGTGCAACGCACGACGAACCAAAAATTGAAGGACTGCAACCGGGCGCAAAGCTGTTGCGCGGGCAGTATGAGATCCTCCGATATCTCAGCAACGGCGGATTTGGGATCACCTATTTAGCACGCGACAGCCTGGAGCGTGATGTCGTGATCAAGGAATGTTTCCCCGGTGCGTTGTGCCGTCGCAACGGGGACTTGGTTGAGCCGAACGACCCGTCCTACAAGGATGATTTGCGCGCCATTATCGACCTGTTTATTCAGGAAGCCCGCAATCATGCGCGTCTGGTGCATCCGAACATCGTCGACGTTCATCAGGTGTTCGAAGACAACGACACAGCTTATATCGCTATGGATCTGATCCGTGGTTGCGACCTGCTGGACTATGTTGAGAATCCGGAAAACGACGGTGGTCCTGACTTTATCGTGCAAGTCACGGAAAAGATGCTGTCCGCGGTGTCGTTCATCCACCAAAGCGGGATGCTGCACCGTGACATTTCACCCGATAACATCCTGATTGACGAAAACGGAAACCCGGTCCTGATCGACTTCGGTGCCGCGCGTGAGCAAGCCGCAAACAAGTCGGCCGCATTGTTGACCCTGCGCGTTATAAAAGACGGATATTCGCCGCACGAGTTTTACGTCCGTGGTGCCGAACAAGGGCCCAGCAGTGACCTCTATGTCTTGGCCGCGACTCTGTATCACGCAATCAGTGGCGAACGCCCGGTAGACGGCCAGAGCCGCCTGAATGCCTTCAACAACGGGCAGGACGACCCTTATACCCCATTGGCAGGCCGCTTTGACGGATACCCCGATGGATTCCTCGAAGCAATCGACAAGGCAATGGAAGTACACGCAACGGACCGGTTGCAGACAGCCCTGGATTGGCTGCGCATGTTCCGCGGCCCTGGCGTGATGTTTGATACCTTCGCCTATCGCCCGGTTTCCGTGATTGTCGGCATGGATCGCAAGGACAAGGAAGAAGAAAAGGCGCGGATCAAGGCCGAAAGTGAAAATGCCGAAGCGGTTGTGACGGCTCTGCTCGCCGGGAACTCGGACATTGTTCGCGAAACCGAAAAAAAGAATGAACCCGAGATGGCAAAGATTTCTGCAAAAGCGGAAACACCGGTCGCAGTTGATACCGTGGTTCAGAGCGGATCCGGTGGCAGCGGCAAGATGATCGCTGGTGCAGCAGTGCTTGTGGCAGCGTTGGCTGCAGGCGGTTTCTTCGTGATGTCCGGCGACAAAGGTGAAGAACAAGCTGAGGTTACGACGACGCTGCCTGAAGCAACCACACAAACTGCCGAAGCAGACCCGCCCGCGGTGGAAGAACCCGTGGCCGAAACACCTGAACCCGACGTCACGGTCGCTTCAGAGCAACAACCTGAACCAGAAGAGCCTGTCGAGCAGGCGCAAGTTGAACCTGCGGAACCAACCGCTACAGAAACAGCGTCCGAAGCTACCGAGACTGCCGGTGCCCAGGAACAACCTGCAGAACAAGAGGTTGCGGCTGTTGTGGACGAACCCAAAACCGATGCCGCTTCCGGCACTCCGGTCGAACAACAGGTATCTTTCCACCATTGGGATGTTGAAATCCCCTTCCAGACGTCCCGCCGCCGGACCGCAACAGGTGCAACAATTGCGGTAACCGGTGTGGACGCCAATCAGGACATGAGCGTTATCGGCGAATGGGTGGAACCCGGAGTTGTGATCTTTACTCTGAACGGCAACCCGGTTCGTCAGGACGTCTCTTTCGCGGCGCAAGTCCTGGACAAGCTAAGCGTCGACCCAGACGGCTTTACACGGGTTGCAGCCCGCTACCGGCCGCTTGGAAAGACCCGCGCGCAGAATGGCCTGCTGGCACTGCCTGTGCTGCGCTCGGTCGGATTGGAGAACGGTTACTCGTTCACAGTCAGCAGCTCGGGAGGTGAAGGGTGGCAAACAAAAGTAAGCTCGGTTCCAGCCGAGGCGACAGGCAGCTTGCAAAAAGGCGATGTTCTGTTGAGCGAAAGCCAGACCAACATGACATTGAATACGTCCGAAAGCCTTGATGGCATGCTGGCTGCGCTGGTTTCCGACAGTCAGCCAGAGGCAAAGCTGACCGTATTGCGCAACGGTGCTGAGGTAGCTGCGACCATGCAGTTAGCGCAGGAGTGATCTGACCGGTTCAATTTTGATCTGCCAGTGTGTGTTTACTGAGGGTGGCTTTAAGTTTGCCGCCCGGCGGGAACCGGCCCGCCGCAGAGAGTACCAGTTTCCATGTTTTCAATTGAGTGTCTCTGCGTTGTTCCACGCAGGGTTAGGTAGCAGCCCCATGGCACAAAAGGTCCGTGCCAACAATTCGAAGGTGTCGACACCATGTTCAAATACAAAAGCCCTCTGAGCCGGCTTCTCGAAGGTGCCGGCAAATCCAAAGAAGATGATGTTGCTGAAAACGCTCATGCAGCTGACAGCGCGGCACCTGAAACCGAAAAGCAGGAGCCTATCGCAGACTTCAACGCGCTGCGTGCCGCACTGGCCGGTGGAAACATGACGTCTGAATCCTATGAGGAAACAGACGAGCTTATCCCTGAAGAGAAAATGCCGGAATTCGACGAAGTTGCGGCGGAGAACACGGAAGAGCCGGTTGAAGTGTCCATCTTCGTTGAAGATGCAACTGACGAGGACGACCAAGATACCAAGAACTTGATGGCCGACCCCGACGATGACGAGGATATCTCGGACGATCAAATCATCACTTTGCATGTAGCAGACGAGCTTGCCGAAACACCGGATGAAGTTGCGCCGCCTCTGGATGTAGCTGAAATGAGCGCGCCGGAAACGGTGGAAGCTGAGGTTGCAGCCCCGTCCGTGCAAGAACCGGCAGTGGTGGAAGAGGGTGCCGTACAGGCTCAACCCACGCCTGCCGCCCCAGCCGAGGACCGTCGCTCGCGGGTCAAAACAACGTTCCTTGGGTTTGAGCGTGCGGACACGCATGTTCAGGAATTGATCGAAACATCAGAACCCGTCTCAAAAACCGAAGCTGCTCAGGAAACATTCCCGGTTGGCTGGCTGGTGGTGACGGCAGGTCCCGGGCGGGGCGCCAGCATCACCCTGACCGAAGGCCTGATGCAAATCGGTCGAAACGATGACCAGGCGATCCAACTGGATTTCGGCGACACAGGCATTTCACGTTCGAACCACGCTGTTATTGCTTATGACCCGGAAGATCGGAAATGCTATCTAGGGCATGGCGGAAAGGCCAACCTTGTTCGCCTGAATGGTAAACCCGTTCTGAGCACAATCGCACTCTCCAGCGGTGATCTGATCCGCATCAGTGAAACATCAATCCGATTTATGGCCTTCTGCGATGAAGGTTTTGATTGGCGGGATTCCTGATAGATGCTGGCTACTCCGGCATATGATGTTGCGCTGATCCTGAACCAGGGTCAGCGGGAAACGCAGGAAGACGCGATTGCTGCGCGCATGTTCGACGCATCGGACGCGGGCTATATTGCGATCGCTGACGGTATGGGTGGCCACGAGGCGGGCGAAGTGGCTTCGGAAATGGTGATTGCCGCTTGGCGGAACGCGCTGGATACCGAGCTAGAAGCCGATACCTTGAATGAAGGCGCCGCAATTGACGCGCTGCCATTGGCTGCCATGCAAGCCAATGCAGCAATATCAGACCATAACGAGGCACAAGGCCAGGGTTTCAACATGGGCTCCACCTTGTTGGGTGTCCTCTTTCTGGGTCAGCGTGTGTTCCGGATTTCGATCGGTGACAGCCCCCTTTACCTGTTCCGCGAAGGCAAGTTGACACAGGTGAACGAAGACCACTCGATGGCCCCCGTGATCGACGCAAAACTGGCCGCTGGTGAGCTTTCGGAAGCTGAAGCACGGGGACTGGACCGGAACCAACTGACGTCGGTGATCATGGGGGGTGCTATTCCAAAAGTGGATTGCCCTGAAGACCCGCTGATCGTGTCTCCGGCTGATATTCTGATCCTTGGCAGCGACGGGCTTCAGTATCTTAGCGACGCTGAGATTCAGGATGTTCTGCGCCTGCATCAGCAAGAGCTAGCACAGGAAATCGCCGAAGCCTTGCAACTGGCAGTGCAGGCCAAGGGCGATCCCGATCAGGACAATCTGTCGATCGCAGTCGCAAAACTTACGAGAAAATAACCAGGCAAAGCAACAGGACCCATGAGAAAACACCTATTCATATCAAGCCTTGCCCTTGCCGCCGCCACAGGCGCGGCGTCAGCGCAAGAGGCATGTTCAAACTACGAGATTCAGCGTGGCGATAGTCTGCGGGAATTGGCAATCCGAGTTTACGCGACCGAAGATTATCGGCCAATCTACGATGCTAACAGGGATGTTATCGGCACAAATCCCAATATCATTCGTGTCGGCGATGTTTTGAAATTGCCTTGCCTGGAAGATGTCGGGCGCGCACCCGAGTTGCCCGACACCGAAGCAGGACGCCTCGCGGCTGAAATGGCCTCAGAACTGGTAAAAGCGGCAGAAGAACGCGCGGAGAAAGCCGTGGCCGAAGCGGAAGCCCGTGTCGCGGCGGCAGAAGCTGAGGCAAAGAAGGCAAGTGAAGATGCAGTCGTCGCTGCGCGGGCCGCTGCCAAAGAAGAGATCGAGGCAGCCCGCTCGGAAGCCGCCGCACTGATCAGAAATGCTAACGCTGAAACGCGCCCGGAAATTCGTGATCGTCAGTTGCTGTTGATTACCGGCGGGAACTACGCTCCGTTTACGGACGAAGCGTTGCCCAACCGGGGGCTTTACACGCATCTGGTTGAGACAGCGATGCTGCGGGCCGCACCGGAACAAGCGTACAAAATTCAGTTCGTGAACGATTGGTCGTCGCATCTGGATCTCTTGATGCCAACACTTGCATTTGACGGCACCTTCCCCTGGTCACGCCCAAATTGCGAAGATGCAGCAGCGTTGTCGGAAAGTGACCGCAATCGTTGTGAGACCTACGATTTCTCAAACCCGTTCTATGAAGTCGTGGATACATTCTTTGCGCGCGATGGATCGGGGTACGAGCAGACGCTGACCTATGCCGACTTTGCCGGGACAACAATTTGCCGCCCGGAAGGTTGGTCGCTTTCACATATGGACGCGGTAAGTCTTTACGAACCCGTCATCAAGCTGATGCGGCCAACATCGCCTGATGATTGCTTTCATGCTGTGATGGACGGAACTGCCGATATCGTGGCAATCGAAGCGCATCTGGCAGAGGAAGCCATCGCACGACTTGGCTATAAACACCGGATTATCGAAAACCCCAACCTGGCGGCGATCAAGTCGCTTAATGTCATGACCCATAAAGATAATCCTGATGGGGAAGCGATCTTAGAGACGCTGAATCAGGGTCTGGCAATCATGCAGCAGTCAGGCGAATGGCGCGATATCGTGTCGACCGCCCTGCGTCACCAAATGGAAAATGGATAAGGCCCCGTCTGGCCTGACAAACAAAAGTCTGGAGGAAGTGGAAATGTTTAACGAGAAAATTAAGAAACTGGCGCTGTCGGCAACTGCCATCACAGCTCTGAGCGCGGGAGCCGCCGCTGCACAGGAAGCGTGCACGAACTATACCGTGCAAGATGGTGACACATTGGCAACCATCGCCATTGCCGCCTATGGCACCTCGAACTACCAGCCAATCTTCAACGCGAACAGGAACGCGATCACAAACCCGGGGGCTCTTAATCCTGGGCTGGTGCTGGCCCTGCCCTGTGAAGACGGTAGCCTGCCGAACGGCCAAAGCGCGCAGGAAATCATCGCTGCTGAAGAACAGCGCGCGGCCAGCGTAAAGCGGTCGAATGTCTATGCGCCGCCGATCAAAATGGTGGCTGGTAACGGCTGGGAACCGTTCACAACCGAAACACTGAATGGCGGCGGCATCATGACCCGTCTGGCAACGACCAGCCTTCAGCGGGCCGGAAACAGCCGTGAGTATTCAGTCAGCTTTGTCGACGACTGGAGTTCGCATCTGGATACACTGTTGCCGCTTGGTGCCTTTGATATTTCAATTGCATGGACCGTTCCTGATTGTACCAACCGTACATACGAATGGTCCCCTGAAACCGAAGCTCGCTGCACTCAATTCGTAGCTTCGGTCCCGGTTTACGATATCGTCGGCGGCTTCTTCACACTGCCGGAAAGCGAATACGCAAGCGCGACCAGTTTCAAGGACCTGGAAGGCTCGACCATTTGCCGTATGGCAGGCTGGAGCATGGTTGTTCTGGAAGAACAGGGACTGAACCGCGAGAACACGACTGTGGTTCAGCCCAGCTCGGCCCGTGATTGCCTTGACGCTGTATTGACCGGAACCGCAGATGTTGCGGCATTCGAAGTTGATCTGTTCGCATCGACAATGAAAGACATGGGTTTGACTTCGGCTGACATCGTTGAGAACCCCTATGTGTCCACACTGTCGTCGATGAGCTTCCTTGCGCATCGCACCAACCCGTTCGCGCGCGAATACATCGCTATGATGAACAAGGGTCTGATCGAAATGCGTCAATCCGGTGAATGGTACGCGATCATCTCGGATACGCTGCGTGAGCAAAACGCAAAGTTGAACGCAGCTTCGAACTGATCCCTCGGTTCAGCTGAAACTTTGGGGCCGGTTCTTGAACCGGCCCCCTTTTGCTGAATTATCGGCGCGATTCAATCGGATGCCAAAATTCGGCCATTTATCTGCTTCAGAAATACCTCATACGCGCAGCATCTTGGGAACAAAGCGCAATCATCCCTCAAGTGACACGTCCGAGCGAGCAAGAGTGACATATGATACAGGGTGCCTTGAATATCCAAAGTGGATCTCTGACACGGGCGTTGTGGCCGGGTTTGGAAATTGCTGTTATCTTGCCCTGTTACAATGAAGCCGTTGCCATTGGTGAAACAGTCAAGCAGTTCCGCGCCGCCCTGCCGGAGGCAGTAATTTACGTATTCGACAACAATTCCACGGACGGCTCGGCGAGAGTGGCGCAAGAAGCTGGCGCGCTGGTCTACTCTGAAACATTTCAGGGCAAAGGTAACGTTGTCCGCAGGATGTTTGCTGACGTGGATGCGGATGTCTACGTCATGGCAGACGGGGATGCGACCTACGACAGTATGGCAGCACCTGAAATGATCAATCTGCTGGTCTCGCAAAACCTTGATATGGTCAATGGCGCACGGGTGAACGACGACATTCAAGCTTATCGACGGGGTCATAAGTTTGGAAACGCCTTGTTCAGCGGGCTGGTGAAATTCTTCTTTAACAGCAAAATCAACGACCTGCTGTCCGGTTATCGTGTTTTCAGCAGACGCTTTGTCAAAAGCTTTCCGGCGGTTTCCAACGGGTTCGAGATTGAAACTGAACTTACAGTGCACGCGATGCAGATGCGCATGCCGATTGGAGAGGTTGAGACAAAATACGTTTCACGGCTTCCGGATTCGAACTCAAAACTGGCCACCTATTCAGATGGGTGGCGAATTCTCAAGATGATTGGCCTTTTGATCAAAGACGAAAAGCCAATCGCGTTCTTCTTATCTTTGGCATTGTTGATATTCTTACCTTCGCTTCTCGTATTCGCATCGGTTTTCCGCGAGTTTTTGGAAACAGGGTTGGTTGACCGAATTCCGTCTTTGGTTGTCGCAGTATCCGGTTTTGTCGGAACCATGCTGTCAATCGTGTGCGCGCTGATCCTTGAGTCTCTGGCGCTTGCCCGGCGAGAGGCGCGTCGCCTGTCTTATCTGCGACACAAAGGTGTTGCGATGTACGGAACGAACAGAACAAAGGCGCCGATTGCCAACCCAGAACCCCGGCGCGTTGGCTAATACCCAGTCTCCAGGCTTCCTCTTTGCGTAAACACAAGATTGTGTTCGTGTTCAACCATGGTTGAACTGCTTGGCTGTCCAGAAAATCCCGAGAACCAAAATGCAAATGACCAGCACCCCAAATGCTGGTCATTCTCTGAGTGAGTGATAAGGCCCTGAGGCATCACCAGTGAAATTCTCTGTTATCCAAGGTTTAAAGCAGTCAGCGCTGCCGTGCTATTAGGGGAATCCCGTAAGTGCAAACAAATTCATTGTAAAGCATTGTAAATGCTTAATACTTTTCTCTACCCTACTTTCTTTTACATTGCCCGCGATACAAAAAAGGGACCGCACAATTGTGCCGGTCCCTTTCTGCTTTTTGAACAGGCAAAGGATCACCTGTTTTGCCGTTAGCGATTAGCCGATGATTGTGTTCAACGTTGTGCTGGGCCGCATAACCGCCGCCGTTTTGGCTGGGTCCGTGTGATAGTAGCCGCCCAAATCCGCAGCTTGACCTTGAGCTGCGGCCAACTCTGACAGGATCTGCACTTCGTTGGCGGCCAGCTCCTTGGCCAGTGACGCAAACTCGGCAGCCAGTTCCGCATCTTTGGATTGGGTGGCTAAAGCCTCTGCCCAATAGCGTGCAAACCAATAGTGGCTGTCGCGGTTGTCCGGCTGACCAACTTTTCGGCTGGGTGAGCGGTTGTTGTCCAGAATACCCTGCGTCGCTGCTTCGGCCGCTGTACCCAGAATGCCCGCTTTTTCGTTGCCTTTGGTATCAGCAAGGAAGTTCAGCGATTCACCCAACGCACAGAACTCACCCATCGAGTCCCAGCGCAGATGGTTTTCCTCGACCAACTGCTGCACGTGTTTGGGCGCCGAACCACCGGCACCGGTTTCGAACAATCCGCCACCGTTCATCAGTTTGACGATGGAGAGCATCTTGGCCGAAGTACCAAGCTCCAGGATCGGGAACAGGTCAGTCAGATAGTCCCGCAGCACGTTGCCTGTGATGGCAATCGAGTCGTTACCAGCGGTGATCGTCTCCAACGACTGACGGGTCGCTTCACGCGGGGCCATGATCAGAAACTTGTCGGCCACGCCAGCAGCCTCAAGCGCCGGTTTGACATATTTGATAAGCTCCGCGTCATGGGCCCGGTTTGCGTCCAACCAGAAAATCGCCTCGGAGCCGGTCAGACGCTGACGGTCCATGGCCAGCTGAATCCAGTTCTCGATCGGCGCTTTTTTGACAGTGCAGGCGCGCCAGATATCGCCGGCCTCGACACTGTGGCTGTGCAACGTTTCGCCATTGGCCAGAACGATGCGGATTGTACCATCGGCCGGTGCCTCGAAAGTTGTCGGGTGCGAACCGTATTCCTCGGCTTTCTGAGCCATCAGGCCCACATTCGCCACGGCTCCGGCCGTGGACGGGTTCAACGCGCCGTTGGCCTTGAAGAACTTGATGGCCTCATCATAGACGGTCGCGTAGCAGCGATCAGGGATCACACAGTTGGTGTCACCTTTGGCACCCGTCTGGTCCCAGCCCTTGCCTCCGGCACGGATCACAGCAGGCATTGAGGCATCAATGATTACATCCGATGGGACATGCAGGTTCGTGATTCCGCGGTCCGAATCCACCATATACATGGATGGACGGTCCGCCTTGAGCGTGTCGATAGCCGCCATGATGTCAGCATGACCCTGTACGCGCTCCAACAGAGCGCCCAGACCTGAATTTGGGTTCACACCCAACGCATCCAGTTCCGCGCCGAACTTTTCGAACACGGGGGCCAGCCAGGCTTTGACCGCATATCCAAAGATGATCGGGTCTGAAACCTTCATCATCGTGGCTTTCATATGCAGCGAGAACATGGTCCCGTCTTTTTTGGTGTCCTCAATGGCATCTGAAAGGAACGCAGACAGTGCATTGACCGACATGAAAGTCGCGTCGGCTATGGTTCCTTCTTCCAGCGACCAGCCGTCTTTCAGAACGGTGACGTCACCATCTTTACCTACAAACTCGATTTTTGCATCGCCTGCTTGTGCTGCGGTGATGGTGGCCGAAATCTCGTTTGCATAGAAATCATTAGCCGGCATGGACGAAACTTTGGTCTTGCTGTCCGACGCCCATTCGCCCATCGAATGCGGGTTGTTCTGAGCATAGTTTTTCACCGCACGCGCCGCACGGCGGTCGCTGTTCCCTTCGCGCAGAACCGGGTTAACAGCAGAACCTTTGATCGCGTCATAACGGGCGCGGATCGCCTTTTCCTCATCCGTTGCAGGTTCTGCAGGGTAGGTCGGAATGTCGTAACCCTGCGATTGCAGTTCTTCGATGGCCGCAACCAACTGAGGAACCGAGGCAGAGATATTCGGCAGCTTGATGACATTGGCATCACGTGTCTTCACCAACTCGCCCAAATCAGCCAGATCGTCACTTACACGCTGATCGTCGGTAAGGTTCTCGGGGAATGCTGCCAAAATGCGTCCCGCAAGGGAAATATCTTTGGTGCCAACGCGAACGCCCGCAGCAGATGCGAACTTGCGAATGATGGGCAGGAACGAGGCGCTGGCCAGTTCTGGCGCTTCGTCTACAATGGTATACAATATGTCGAAGTTCGATTTATCTGCCATATTCTTTTACCTTTTTTAAGCCTTTCGGGGCGTGCGATCCAAGAGTTGCAACCACAATTGCGTGGCGTGAGAGGGGCTAAACCACGATACAGCCCCTGGGTGACTCTGTTTTGACAGGGCTTCCCTTAAATCACGTTTGACTTGGAATCAATCGCATCTGCCCGCGCGTTTTGCCACGGGTCAGATAAAGTGTCGTGCAACTCTTGGGACGGGTAAGACTGCCCGTGGGCTGGAAGGTCGTGACTAACGATACCGTTGCCCGGTCTCTGGATCAAAAAACATCACACGATCTGGCTGTATGGCGATGCCGATCCGATCCCCGGTTCTGCTTCGTTGATCGTCCCGTTCCTCAATGATCAGCTTATCACCATTTGGCGTCCGTAGATATGAATAGGAAACGCCGCCCAAGGCTTCGGTCAGGTCCACGGTGCAAGTATCGGCCGAACGGTCAATCTGAATATGTTCGGGCCGCATGCCCAATATCACCTTGGTCCGACCGGAGGGGATAGTCGCAAAAACGGGCAACGGCTTGCCTAGCGCGGGATGCGAGACATGGCCATCCCCATAGTCACATTCCAGAAAGTTCATTGCAGGCGAACCGATGAAGCCTGCGACAAACCGGTTGTCGGGATCACGGTACAAATCCATCGGAGCCCCAACCTGTTCAACACGACCATCCCGCAGCACGACGATCTTGTCGGCCATGGTCATGGCTTCGACCTGATCATGGGTCACGTAAATCATTGTCGCGCCGATTTCCTGATGAAGGCGCGCGATCTCAACACGCATTTCCACGCGCAACTCGGCGTCCAGATTGGACAAGGGTTCGTCAAACAGGAAAACGTCGGGGCCGCGAACGATGGCACGGCCAATCGCAACCCGCTGCCGTTGACCACCCGACAGAGCCTTGGGTTTGCGTTTGAGATACTGGTCAAGCTTCAGAATGTTCGAGGCTTCCTGCACTTTTCTGGTGATCTCGGCCTTTGGGACACCGTTCATGCGAAGCCCAAAGCCCATATTTTCCGCCACGGTCATATGCGGATAAAGCGCATAGGTCTGGAACACCATCGCCACACCACGTTTGGCCGGGTCCATGTGGGTTACGTCTCGCACCCCAATGTGAATCTCGCCTTCCGACGTTTCTTCCAAACCCGCGATCATCCGAAGCAATGTGGATTTGCCACATCCCGAAGGGCCAACGAAAACACAGAACTCACCATCTTCGATCTGCAAGTCGATGCCGTGAATGACTTGCGTCTGGCCGTACCGCTTGATTGCCTGATTCAGGGTTACACCTGTCATGTCGCTTGCTTCCTGTCATTGCCGAGGTCTGGTCGCGTTTCAGGGAAACGCCATGCCTGTGCCTCGGTGCTGATTTGTTCAGCCACCCGCCGCACACGAGGCACCCATGCCTCGAGTTGTTCAAAATCCATTCGTTGGGTCGAGCCGGTTACCGAGATTGCGCCCAGGACCCGACCGTTTGTTGTCAGAATGGGGCAGGCAACGCAGATAATTCCGGGTTCATGTTCTTCGTCATCAACGGCAAAACCCTTGCTGCGAATTCGATCGAGATCCGTGCGCAGGTCATTGTCGGACGTCAGAGTCTTGTCGGTAAAGCGGTGAAAACTCTGCTGCGAAATTGCCCGGTTAAGGTCACTTTCATTCAGAAAGGCAAGCATCGCCTTGCCAACACCCGTGCAATATGCCGGGCCCACCTTACCCGCCTGGGAATACATCTCGATCGGTTGCGCCGCGTTGCGTTTGTCTACGTAAAGAACCTGACCAGCATCGAGCTGCGCCAAATGCACGGTCTCTCCGGTTTCCTGGCTTAGAATATCGAGAAACGGACGTGCGATAGGGGCCAGTGAGCTTTGGGTCCAGGCTGCATGCGCAAGTCGTACCAAACGCATACCCGGCGCGTAGGTTTGGCGCTCGGGGTCGTAACATAGCATTCCCTGATTGGTTAACGATTGCAAAAACCGATACAATGTTGCTTTCGGAAAATCGCTGCCGTCCAGCAATTCCGAAAATCGCACAGGGCGCTGAAATGCGGCGACCTGATCCAGGACGTCACATGCTTTGCCAATAGTTCCGTCACCTGACACGGGCGTCCGTTCTCCTCCGCTTGCCCATCGCAGCTCGCACGAGGGTCTTGACAAGACTAACCGAGTCGATGTGTAGTTTTCAATATATAAAACATAGTTTCATTATTTGGAACTTGTGTGGAAGCAACAGGGAGGAAACCATGTATTCCACTTTCAAGCGCACAACCGCTGCGCTGGCACTTGGCGTTGCTATTGCAGCACCGGCGGCTGCCGACCTGACCGGAGAACTTCGGATTTTTCTGGACACATCAAACCCGGCCCCGCGCGCAACGATGGAAGCCATGATCGAGCGGTTTGCAGCGCAGCACCCCGGCCTGGAAATTGAAACCACGGTTATCGACCGCGAGGCGTATAAGACCCAGATCCGCAACTTCCTGACGGCCGACACACCCGACGTGGCCACTTGGTACGCCGCCAACCGTATGAAACCATATGTCGAAGCCGGTCTGTTCGAAGACGTCTCGGATCTTTGGTCGGAACCTGAAATCGCCGAAAACCTGGCATCAACCAAAGGCGCGATGACCATCGACGGCAAACAATGGGGCGTGCCCTATACCTACTACCAGTGGGGCGTTTACTACCGCAAAGACATCTTTGATGAGCTGGGCCTGAGCGAACCGACCACTTGGGAAGAAGAGCTGGCAAATTGCCAGAAGATCGTCGATTCAGGTCGCGCTTGCTATACCATCGGGACCAAGTTCCTTTGGACCGCTGGTGGCTGGTTCGACTACCTGAACATGCGCACCAACGGGTTTGATTTTCACAACCAGCTGGCCAATGGTGAAATCAGCTGGGAAGATGACCGGGTCAAGCAGACCTTTGCCAACTGGAAGCAGTTGATCGACATGGGGGCCTTCATTGATAACCATCAGACCTATAGCTGGCAGGAGGCTTTGCCATTCATGGTCAATGGAGAAGCCGCCGCGTACCTGATGGGCAACTTCGCAGTCGCGCCCTTGCGTGAAGCAGGGCTGACCGATGATCAGCTGGATTTCTACCAATTCGTGTCAATCAACCCTGATGTCGAACTGGCTGAAGACGCGCCGACCGATACATTCCATATCCCGGCGAATGCCTCGAACAAAGAAGCAGCGCGTGAATTCCTGCGCTTTGTTGTCTCGGCGGACGAACAGACCGAGATCAACAATGGGTCAAACCTCGGTCAGCTGCCGGTGAACGCGCAATCCTCAGTAGACGATGACAAGTTCCTGCAGCAGGGTTTTTCAATGCTCTCGTCCAACAGCCCCGGCGGTGTGGCTCAGTTCTGGGACCGCGACGCGCCGGCTGAAATGGCCAAAGTGTCAATGGAAGGTTTCCAAGAATTCATGGTCAAACCAGACAATGCTGACCGTATTCTGGCCAAGCTGGAACGCGCGCGAGAGCGTATCTACGACAACTGATCAGGCTTGGGCCGGGCTGAAGCCCGGCCTACTTGACCCGCTTTGTTGGGCAGGTTTCAGCCCGCCTTCACCTCAAGAAAACCCGGGACACCCATGACCACTGCCCCCGACGCCCCAGAACAGGAAAGCTGGTTTCACATAAACCAACAGCGGATCGCCCCGTGGCTATTTTTGGCTCCGGGCCTGCTGTTCTTCATGGTCTATGTGATCATTCCGGTCTTCCAGTCCTTCAACCTGTCACTTTACGAGTGGGATGGGTTGGGGGCCGCTGAATATGTGGGAATGCGCAACTATGAAGACTTATATTGGGAGTGGGTTGACCGGGACGCATTCTATATATCGCTCAAAAACAATCTGATCTGGCTGATCCTGTACCTTCTGGCCATTCCTACGGGCCTGTTCATTGCCTTGTTTTTGAACCAGACGGTCTGGGGTATCCGCCTTTACAAATCGCTGTTCTTCTTTCCATTTGTCATCTCTCAGGTTGTTGTTGGCCTCGTATTCACGTGGTTTTACGATCCTACTTTTGGCCTTTTGAATGAGTTTCTCGGCTTATTTGGAATGGGCCCCTTGAATGTGCTGGGTGATGAGCGCCTGGTCACCTATGGCATCATCGTCGCGGGCCTTTGGCCGCAAACCGCCTATTGCATGATCCTCTACCTCACCGGACTGAATGCCGTCGATCCAGAACAGATCGAAGCCGGACGCCTGGATGGTGCCAAAGGCTTGAGAATGCTGTGGCACATCATTCTGCCGCAGTTGCGCCCGGCGACTTTCATTGCATTCGTCGTGACAATCATCGGGGCGCTGCGCAGTTTCGACCTGATCTCAATCATGACACAGGGCGGGCCATTCGGATCCTCCCGCGTGCTGGCCTATTACATGTTCGAGGTCGCCCTGTCCGAATACGGTTTCCGGATGGGGTATGGCGCGGCAATCGCTGTGGTTCTGTTCCTGATCATGCTCTGCTTCATCGCCTATTTCCTCTGGTCGATGTATCGCGAAGAAAGGGGGCGCTAAGATGTTTCCCAAACCTATCGAAAAACAGCCGCGCGCCGCGCAGATCACCTATCAGGCGATGCTGCCAATTGCCCTGCTGCTGTGGCTTGGGCCCCTGCTGGCGGTGGCTCTGTTTTCGGTCAAACCAGCGGCGGATTTCACCAACGCCAACTATTGGGGCTTGCCATCCAGTTTTGAAGGTGCAGTCAATTACGGGCTGGTGTTCTTCAACTCGGACATGCCGCGATATTTGCTGAACTCTTTCATGATCACCATTCCTACGGTAATCGGTGCCGTTGCTCTCAGTTCCATGACCGGCTTTGCACTGGGTATTTACAAATTCAAATCGAACCTATGGATTTTCTTCATGTTCGTAGCCGGCAATTTCGTGCCATTCCAGATCCTGATGGTGCCTGTGCGCGACCTGACACTGGATTTAGGCCTCTACAACACAAAAACCGGCCTCGTCTTGTTCCACATCGCCTTCCAGACCGGCTTTTGCACATTGTTCATGCGCAACTTTATCCGGGCCCTGCCCTTTGAATTAATCGAGGCCGCGCGAGTCGAGGGTATCAGCGAATGGCGCATCTTCTGGTACGTGGTGCTGCCGTTGATGAAACCCGCAATAGCCGCACTCAGCGTGCTGATCTTTACCTTCATCTGGAACGATTACTTTTGGGCGGTCGTCCTGACACAGGGCGCGGAAAGCCAACCTGTCACGGCAGGTATCACCAGTTTCAACGCCCAGTTCCGCGCCGCCTACCAACTAATGAGCGCGGGCTCGATCGTAGCAGCGCTGCCGCCGGTTGCCATGTTCTTCCTGATGCAAAAGCACTTTATCGCGGGCCTGACCCTCGGAGCTGTAAAATGACAAAGATAAGTTTCATCGGAGCAGGTTCCACGATCTTTATGCAGAACATCGTGGGGGATGTTCTGTTAACGCCTGCTCTGGCGGACAGTCATTTTGCGCTGATGGATATCGACCCCGTACGCTTGACGGAAAGCGAATCTGTAGCCCGCGCCATGGTCCGTTCCGTCGGGTCAAACGCGACAGTATCCACACATGCGGATCGACGCACGGCACTTGATGGTGCCGATTTCGTTATCACTGCCTTTCAGATTGGCGGGTACCAGCCTTGTACCGTCACTGATTTTGAGATCCCCAAACAATACGGGCTGCGCCAGACCATCGCCGATACGCTGGGCGTGGGTGGCATCATGCGGGGGCTGCGCACTGTGCCGGTCTTGTGGGACGTAGCGCATGACATGATGCAGCTATGCCCTGATGCGACACTACTACAATACGTCAATCCGATGGCCATCAACACCTGGGCACTGGCCGAGAGATACCCATCATTGAAGCAGGTCGGCCTGTGCCACTCGGTTCAGAACACTGTGGCGGAACTGGCACATGATTTGGACCTGTCAAAAGACGACATTCGCTACAAGGTCGCGGGCGTCAATCACGTCGCCTTCTTCCTGCGGCTTGAGCACCAGGGCCATGATTTATACCCCGCCCTTCGGCAAGGTTATGTCAGCGGCAGGATCCCCAAGGCACCGCTGCTGATGCCGCGCTGCCTCAACAAGGTGCGCTACGAAGTGATGGATCACCTTGGCTTTTTCTGCACCGAAAGTTCTGAGCATTTGGCAGAATACGTGCCATGGTTCATCAAAGACGGGCGGGCGGACCTGATCGAGAAATTCTCAATCCCACTCGATGAATACCCGACCCGCTGTGTGGAACAGATGAACAACTGGAAAGAGCAGGCCAAAACCCTGACTGACGGGCGCGACATAGCCGTCACTCGCAGCCATGAGTTTGCGGCAGACATAATGAACGCAATCACCTCTGACTCCCCTTACGTGGCCTATGGCAATCTGCCAAACACCGGCCAGATACCTCAGCTGCCTATGGGGGCCGCTGTCGAAACACCGTGTCTGGTTGATGCAAATGGCATTCAGCCTTCTGTCATCACAGACGTCCCACCGCAGCTGATCGCCCTTATGCGTAGCCAGATCAACGTTCAGGAACTCACAGTCAGGGCATTGGTCGACCAGAACCCCGAGCATATCTATCATGCAGCCATGATGGACCCGCACACCGCCGCCGAACTGGACCTGCGCCAAATTCGAAATCTGGTGAACGACCTTCTGTCTGCCCATGCCGACTGGCTGCCAGATTGGTGCCACCCATCTCGCGCCGCTTGAATTTCACCTTTTTACAAATACTCAAATCCACCCAGACCTAAAAAAGCATCACAGAACAATGTCAAAACGCCGCTCACAGCATTGGTACGGGAAACTCGACAAGGATGGGTTCATCCATCGATCCTGGATGAAAAATCAGGGTTTTCCTGATCACGCCTTCGATGGGCGGCCAATCATCGGAATCTGCAACACATGGTCGGAGCTGACCCCTTGCAATTCCGGCCTGCGCGATCTGGCCGAAGGGGTAAAGCGCGGTGTGTGGGAGGCCGGGGGCTTTCCCGTCGAATTCCCGGTCATGTCGCTGGGCGAGACCCAGATGAAACCCACAGCCATGCTGTTTCGCAATCTGCTGGCCATGGATGTCGAAGAGTCGATCCGCGCATATGGCATTGACGGTGTGGTTCTGCTGGGCGGGTGCGACAAGACCACGCCGGGCCAATTGATGGGCGCAGCCTCGGTCGATCTGCCGTCGATCGTTGTCAGCTCCGGCCCTATGCTGAATGGAAAATATCGCGGTCAGGATATTGGCTCAGGAACCGATGTGTGGAAGTTCTCCGAGGCCGTGCGTGCCGGAGAGATGACCCTTCAGGATTTTATGAACGCGGAATCCGGGATGTCCCGCAGTGCCGGGGTTTGCATGACCATGGGGACAGCCAGCACCATGGCGTCTCTGGTCGAAGCGATGGGCATGAGCTTGCCCACCAATGCCGCCCTGCCCGCCGTTGACGCCCGCCGCATGGCCCTCGCCCATTTGACCGGCAAGCGGATTGTCGAAATGGTCGACGAAGACCTGAAACCATCGGACATTTTGACCAGGGAAGCCTTCGAGAATGCAATCCTCGCCAATGCGGCCGTTGGGGGATCGACCAATGCCGTTGTGCATCTACTGGCGCTCGCAGGTCGCGTAGGCGTTGACCTGACGCTCAAGGACTTTGAAATCGGATCAGAGATTCCCCTTCTGGTGAACTGCATGCCCTCGGGCACATACCTGATGGAAGATTTCTGTTACGCTGGCGGTGTTCCGGCTGTGTTGAGCGAACTCAAACCTTTCCTGCGACCGGCCAGAACGGTTCTGAACAAGGACATCTCGGCCCATTTCGAAGGCGCCGAATGTTTCAACCGCGATGTCATCCGCCCTTTCAACGATCCGGTGAAGCCCGCTGCTGGCCTTCGTGTTTTGCGCGGCAATCTTGCGCCCAACGGAGCCATCGTCAAACCTTCTGCCGCAACAGATGCCCTTCTTGAAACCGAGGGTGAGGCGTTCGTTTTCGAAAACATCGAAGACCTGAAAGCCAATATCGACCGGGATGATCTGCCGGTCACACCCAAAAGCATTCTGGTGCTCAAGGGATGTGGACCCAAGGGTTATCCCGGGATGCCCGAGGTAGGAAACATGCCGATTCCGGCCAGATTGGTGAAGGAAGGCGTTCGCGACATGATCCGTATCTCGGATGCCCGCATGTCCGGCACCGCCTATGGCACCGTCATCCTGCATGTCAGCCCTGAGGCACAGGCGGGTGGCACGCTGGCGTTGGTGAAAACCGGCGACCGCATCCGCGTATCTGCCAGCGCCGGCAAGCTTGAACTGTTGGTGGACGAAAAAGAATTGGACGCGCGCCGAGCCCAATGGAACCCAGACAAGCAGCATTATTCCCGCGGGTATGCCAAACTTTACGTCGATCACGTGCTGCAGGCCGATCAAGGGGCCGATCTGGATTTCCTCGTCGGCAAAGACACCCGCCTTGTGACCAGAGAGAGCCACTGATGACCCAAGCAGCGACATTTCATGACTTGAACGGGTCATCCGTCTATATCACCGGCGGAGGCTCGGGCGTGGGCGCAGCATTGACGGATGGGTTTCTGGCTCAGGGGGCCAATGTAGCTTTTATCGGCAGATCGGACGCCAGCGGTTTTGTCGAAGAGATGCGCGACAAACACGGCCGCGCACCTCTGTTCATGCAGGGTGACATGACCGACACCCAGCTTCTTCACACGACAATGGCCAAAGCCGCCAAAGCCCACGGCCCCCTGAACGTTTTGGTTAACAACGCGGCCAATGACCAACGCCATACACTTGAGGAAACCACGACCGAGTTCTGGGACTGGATGATCGAGGTAAACCTGAAAGCCTATTATTTCGCCTGTCAGGAAGCGGCCCGGCAAATGAAAGAAGGCGGCGTTATCATCAACTTCAGTTCGATCAGCTACATGATGGGCAATGCAGGCTATCCGATCTATACGACGTCAAATGCGGGCATTACAGGGATGACTCGGTCTTTGGCCCGCGAACTGGGACCAAAGAACATACGTGTGAATGCGCTGGCTCCCGGTTGGGTCTTGACGCAAAAACAACTGGATATGTGGGCGACGCCCGAAGATTTGGCCGCGCATTTGGATCGACAATGCCTGAAAGAACATTTGACGCCCGAAGACATGGTTGCACCGACATTGTTTCTTGCATCCAACGCCAGCCGGGCGATGACCGGTCAGTGTATGGCGGTTGATGGCGGCGTCGTGGTTTCAGGGTGACACAATGAATACTGACTGGATCGCCGTTGATTGGGGCACATCTCACCTGCGGGTCTGGGCCATGCAGGGGGCAACGGTTCTGGACTGCGCGCAGTCCGACAAAGGTATGGCACGTATCGGAACAGGCAGTTTCCAGACCGCCCTGTTGGACCTTGTTGAAAACTGGCTGAAGGATGGCCCCATCGATGTGATCGCCTGCGGTATGGTCGGTGCACGCCAAGGCTGGGTCGAAGCACCTTATTCTACCGTTCCGTCGCAGCCCTTGCCGCAAGTACCGGTCCGTGTTCCCAGCACAGACCCGCGCATCCGGGCCTTCGTCATACCCGGATTAAAGCAATTGACCCCGCCGGATGTGATGCGGGGCGAAGAAACACAAATCGCGGGATTTTTGGGAACTCGCCAGAACTGGGATGGTGTCCTCTGCCTTCCAGGAACCCATACGAAATGGGTTCAGGTCAGCGCAGGTGAAATCGTGAGCTTTCGGACGCTCATGACTGGAGAGCTTTTTGATTTGTTAAGTGCGCAATCTGTTCTGCGGCATTCTATAGGTGGAGGATGGGATGAAGATGCCTTTGCAGATGCTGTGGCGGATACATTGTCCAAACCCGAACAGTTGGCTGCGCGCCTGTTCGGCTTGCGGGCTGCAGACCTGCTGCACGATCAGGACAAAGACATCGCGCGCGCACGGCTGTCCGGACTGCTTATCGGTGCTGAATTGGCCGCCACTCGTCCATATTGGCTGGGCCAACAACTGGCTATCATCGGCGCAGAAGCCGTATCGCGGGTCTATGCGGCAGCGCTGAGACAACAGGGCGCTTTTGTTGAGACTGCAAACGCCACCGAAACAACCCTGGCCGGGCTGGCGCTGGCGCGCAACATGACAAGGCAAATCGCATGAGCCGCCCCATCATCGCCATTCTGCGTGGTCTGCAACCACAGGAAGCCGAGGCGGTTGGCAGAGTTATCATCGATGCAGGGATCGACCGGATCGAAGTTCCACTCAATTCGCCTGATCCGCTCGACAGCATTTCCATTCTGGCCGAAGCTTTCGAAGATCGCGCCCTGATTGGCGCTGGTACTGTACTAACGGTTGATCAGGTGGACGCAGTTCGGAATGCCGGCGGCAAGCTGATCGTGTCACCCAATTATGATACTGATGTGATCAAACGGTCTGTGGCGTTGGGGATGCAAAGCTGGCCGGGCGTTTACACGCCGACCGAAGCGTTTGCCGCTCTCAAAGCAGGGGCCACAGGATTAAAGCTGTTTCCTGGTGTCATGGCTGGCCCTTTAGGGCTCGCAGCACTTCGCCCCGTCTTACCCAAGGAAACACGCGTCTTTGCCGTCGGCGGTGCCGGGCCTGAAAATTTCGACCAATGGATCAAAGCCGGAGTGGATGGATTCGGGATTGGATCAGCGCTGTACAAACCCGGCATGGATACAGTCGAAGTCGCAGAACGCGCGGGGCAAATCGTGGCAGCCTTTGACAAGGCGGCAGGATGAGTACGGTCTTTGACGACCGCCCATGCGCGTTGGGCGAAGGTCCGCTATGGCACCCCGCTCGGCAACAGCTTTTCTGGTTCGACATTCTCAACAAACGCATGATGACGCGCGAAGGCGAAAATCAGATAAGCTGGGATTTCGATGAGCATGTGTCTGCCGCAGGCTGGGTGGATCGTGACACATTGCTTTTGGCGTCGGAAACGGGTCTTTGGCAGTTTGACTTGAAGTCCGGGCATCGAGCGCTGGTCACGCCGCTTGAGGCAGACAACCCAATCACCCGCTCGAATGACGGTCGCGCTGATCCCTGGGGCGGTTTCTGGATCGGCACGATGGGTAAACAGGCTGAAGCCGGGGCCGGATCAATCTATCGGTTCTGGAATGGTACACTCAGATGTCTCGTGCCGGGTGTGACGATTTCCAATGCAATCTGTTTTGCACCGGATCGATCCGTGGCCTATTTCTGTGACACGACGGTCAGGCAGGTCAGGCGCTGGAGCTTGAATGCAGAAAGCGGATGGCCGGAAGGGGAAAACACGGTATTTCTGGACCTACGCAAAGAAGGCCTGAACCCGGATGGTGCGGTGGTTGATGCCGACGGCAACATCTGGGTCGCGCAATGGGGGATTGGACGTGTCGCGGCCTACACGCCCGAAGGTCAATTCCTGAAGGCCATTTCCTTCGACGCGTCACATACGTCCTGCCCGGCCTTTGGTGGCGACGGCTTGGGCACGCTGTTCTGCACCTCGGCACGGCAGGGGTTGAGCAACGCGGATATTGAATCCCAACCCACCAACGGCATGACCTTTGCAATGCCAAACGCGGGGCGAGGGCAGGCAGAACACAGGATCATATTATGAAGCCGGAACTTGGTGTGTGTTACTACCCTGAACACTGGCCCGAGGCGATGTGGGCGGAAGATGCCGCGCGCATGGTGGACACTGGCATCTCGTGGGTGCGCATAGGAGAGTTCGCCTGGAGCCGGCTGGAGCCCCACCCCGGAACCCTGCAATTCGAATGGCTGGACCTTGCGGTTGAAACACTTGGCAAGGCGGGATTGAAAGTCGTGCTTGGCACACCAACAGCAACGCCACCGCGTTGGATGCTGGACAAACATCCGGACATGCTGGCCGTGGATGCACATGGAAACGTGCGCAAATTCGGGTCACGGCGACATTATTGCTTTAGCCACCAGGGTTATGTCGATGAATGTGTCCGTATCGCAAGGGTCCTGGGGAAGCGCTATGGTCACAACCCGTATGTGGCGGCATGGCAGGTCGATAATGAGTATGGGTGCCACGACACAACCGTCAGCTATAGTACCCCGGCTCTGAACGCATTCAGGCGCTGGCTGGCTGTTCAATACAGTTCCATAGAACAGCTGAACAAGGCCTGGGGAAACGTGTTCTGGTCGATGGAGTACCGTAGCTTCGATGAGGTTGATTTACCCAATCAAACTGTAACCGAGCCTAACCCCGCTCATGTACTGGCGTTCCGTCGGTTCAGTTCAGATCAGGTTGTGGCATTCAACAAAGCTCAGGTCGATGTGTTGCGACCTTTGACCGATGCGCCGCTGTTGCACAACTACATGGGCCGTATTCTGGATTTCGACCATTTCGAGGTTGGCGCGGATCTGGATATTGCGACTTGGGACAGTTATCCGATCGGATTTCTATCGGACCGATTGGAAGATGACGAAGCCCACAAGACCGCCTTTCTTCAGCAAGGCGATCCGGACATGCAGGCGTTTCACCATGATCTTTACCGGGCAGTAGGCCGTGGCCGATGGTGGGTGATGGAACAACAACCCGGTCCTGTGAATTGGGCGCCCTATAACCCGGCACCCCTGCCCGGAATGGTACGGTTGTGGTCGCTTGAGGCTGTCGCCCACGGTGCTGAGGTTGTGAGCTACTTTCGATGGCGCCAAGCCCCCTTTGCACAGGAACAGATGCACGCGGGTTTGCTGACACCGGACAATCGCCCTGCCCCTGCCTTGCACGAGGCCCGTCAGACAGCGGATGAGCTATCCACATTGGGCGAGGTGCATCAGGCGCAATCCAAAGTTGCCATACTGTTTGATTACCCCTCGGACTGGGCCTGGACATCGCTACCGCAAGGAGCAGGCTTTGATTATTTCCGGTTGGTCTTCTCAGCTTATCGTGCATTGCGCCGGGCGGGGTTGTCGATTGATTTCGTTTCGTCCAATGACCTGTCCGCGCATTATGCACTGATCCTTGCCCCCGGACTGGCAACGATTGACCCGGATTTGGAGCGTAGGTTAACGGACAACTCGGATCTGGCAATCCTCGGCCCGCGCAGCGGCGCAATTACCCGTGATTTCCAGATCCCCGCCGCTGGTCGACCTGGCCTGAAAGGGTTGGACTGCAACGTGGATTTGGTCGAAACACTGCCCCCCGCTGTCAACCGGACGGTCCGAGGCGGCGGCGCGGCACAGCATTGGATTGATCGCCTTTCAGGATCAGCCGAAGAAACTCTGAGGTTTGATGACGGAGCGCCTGCGCTTATGGCAGGGGACGGGCTTTGGTATCTTGCAGGCTTCCCAAACGAAATATTATGGGATCGAGTCGTCGGCTTGGCTGCGAAAGAAACGGGATTGAGCCTGAAGCCAATGCCGCCAGGACTGCGACTACGTGAGACAGCCGACCACATGTTCCTGATCAACTATAACGCTGAACCGGTGGTCTGGAACGGGTCAATCATCGGCAGTTGTGATGTGAAAATCCTGAAGCGCAACCTGCCCGGACAGAATTGAATCCTGTCCGGGCAGATGCGTTGGTTGCCGCTTGGCACAGCGATCAGTCGCTTTTCAGGCTGTTGGGGTCAAACACCCCTCCAAAACCACTGTTGTTGGATGGCTCACTCTCGGATTCAGAAGCACCTTCGTTGCTTTCATTCTCGCTGCCATCCAGCGAGTTCGGAGCGAAGACATTACCAAAACCGCTGTTATTCGACGGCTTTGGCGCGGTTTGGGCATCACCCTGCCCGGCTTTTTCCGCCTCCTGCTGTTTGCGGCGTTCCTCACGCTGCTTGCGCAGCTCCTGAATGCGTTGTTCCGCTTCCAGCTGCTTTTGCTCGCGAACATCGGCAATGCATTGCGCCGGACTGTAGGTCGCCGCTGTGCCAATAACGGTGATCGTTACAACCGCAAATGCGACCAACAACACGGCGGCCATGTTACCGGCAAAGAAACTTGGCAGCTTGATCTTGCCAGCCAATTCCTCGACCGTTGCGTTCTTACGCGCCGCTGCCACCAGTTCCTGACGTTTAAGCTTGGCTTCGTTCAACAGCGCGAAGAAAACCGTCAGCGCAACGATAATGAATGCCAGCGCCGAGATCGCGGGTGTGATGCCGTAGCGGACCTTCTGAGCCAGCTCAATCGTCAGCGTCGGGTATTCACCAAAGGTGAAAGTGGTGGTGTTGTAGTTCTCGAACGAGGCCAAGAATGCCAGCACCGCCGCCGAGGCGATTGCAGGGCGCATGAAGGGCAGCAGGATCTTGCGGAAAGCCTGTGCATGGCTGGCCCCAAGGTCCAGTGCCGCCTCGGTCAAGGCAACATCGTACCGTTGCAACCGCGCCACCAGCACCAGCATGCAGTAACTGGCGATGAAGGTGGATTGGCCGATCACCGTCAGGAAGATGCCGTTTGACAGAAAGCTGTCTGCACCCAGCCCCAGCATCCGGTTGATCCGGTCCCAGAAGACCAGCGTCGAGATACCAAGTACCACACCGGGGATCAGGATCGGTGCGATGATGACAGTATAGTAGGTCGCGCGAAGCTTCGGCCAGATCTGGGTCAGCATCAGCGCGCCTGCCAAACCCATCGCCACGGACAGGATCACTGTGCCGATTCCGATGATCAGCGAGTTCTTGATACCGTTCAGGATACGCTGATCCTGAAACAGTTCGCCAAACCATTGGAATGTCAGACATTCCCATGGGCTCATCCGGGGGAAGCCGGACGAGTTGAACGCGGTGATCGACATGATCACAAGCGGGCCCAGCAGATACAGGAAGAAGATCGCCAGATAGACCCAGATGCTTATACGGAGGAAGGAATTGTTCATTTCCCGATATCCCCCATGTTCACTTTGAACAGGCGCATCATGGCCAGCACGAACAGAATACAAGTGACCAGCAGAACGATTGCGTAGGCGGCGCCCTGTGGCCAGTCGTTGTTGTCATTGAACTGCTGATAGATCAGTTGGGTGAACCACAGACTGGACGGCCCGCCCAGAATTTGCGGCGCAGCCAACGCACCGGCGGACAACATGAAGACCATGGTACAGCCCGAGCTGATCCCCGGCTTGGCATAGGGAATGACCACACGCCAATGTATCCGCCACCAAGGCGCCCCAAGGTCGCGTGCTGCTTCGATCTGGTTTTTGTCCAGACTTTCAATCACGTTATACATCGGGAAAATCATCAGCAGAATGTAGGCGTATCCCAGACCCGCATAGAGCGCGATGTCATTGCGAATGAAGTCGAACGGCGTATCCCAGATGCCCAGTCCCGTGAACAACGTGTTCAACACACCTGTTTCCCCAAAGATGATGCGCAGCGCAAAGGCGCGCAGGATTTCGTTTATCCAGTAAGGGATGATCAGCATGATCGCAAAGATACGAATATGGCTACCTTCGGCCTGACCCAGGTAATAGGCAATTGGATAGCAGATGATCAGGTTGAAAACCGTCACAAAAACCGCAGCCACAAGAGTTCGGAAAAACACCCTCAGATCAACGGTGTTGTAGTCCTGACTGCCGCCTTCGGGGCCATAAATCAGATATTTGTAGTTCTCTAGCGTATATACGTCTTTGGGTCCGCCGATCTCTGGCGGCGGCAGGTTCGGACGGAACGAGAAGTCCAACATCGACAGCTGCGGAAGGATGATCAGGCCGATGGTCCAGAACAGAACCAGACCCAGGATCGCCACTCCCATGCCGGTGCCGTTGCGATTGAAGAAGTCTTTCAGAAACTGGGGCATGAGTTTTTCCCCTTATTCTGCAGCCAGTTCACCCGCAGGAACGATGACGGCATTATGCGTCTTGTATTCCAACGTGATGTTCTGTCCGGTGTGGTCCTCGAAGGATTGTCCATGGTTCGGGATCGACACCTTGATCTCTTTTCCACCTTCACCTTCGGTAAAGATGTTGAAGACGTTGCCTTCGAATTCTTCGTGGTTGACCCGCGCGGTAACAAAATGGTCACCCGAAGCCCCCTCGGGCGCAATGGCGAAGGCTTCGGGACGAATGAACATCATCGCACTATCGCCTTCTTTCATCTTGCCTTGGTTGGCGGTCGATATCCGTGCAACCAGGTCGCCCGAGCGGTTGGTCGAGATCAGCGCCTCGTTGCCCATGACCTGTTTGATCTTGCCACGGAAAACGTTGTTTTCGCCGACAAATGAGGCCGCGAAAGCCGTGTTGGGATCGTTGTAGATGGTTTTACCGTCGGCAATCTGGTCAATCACACCTGCACGCATGACGGCGATATTGTCTGACATGGTCAGCGCTTCACCTTGGTCGTGTGTGATGTAGATAAAGGTAATGCCCACCCGCTGCTGTATCTCACGCAGTTCCGTTCGCATGTGCTGGCGCAGTTTGAGGTCAAGTGCCGACAAAGGTTCATCAAGAAGCAGAACATCCGGCTCGGCGCAAAGGGCGCGAGCGATGGCCACTCGCTGACGCTGACCCCCCGATAATTCGCTGGGAAGTTTGTCGCCTTGCCCCGGCAGCGCGATCATGTCCAAAAGCGCATCAGCGCGCTTGCGCCGTTCGGCGCTGCTGGCACCTTTGATTTCCATCGAGAACGTGATGTTCTCCCAGACCTTCATCAAGGGAAACAACGCCAGGTTCTGAAAGATCAGCGCAGTGGGGCGTTTGTTAGGTCCGATGCCCCGCATGTTCTTGCCGCCGATCAGAACATTGCCTTCGCTAGGCTCGAGAAAGCCGGAAACAGCCCTTAAGATCGTTGTTTTTCCGCAACCCGAGGGCCCGAGGAACGAAAAGAAATCGCCCCCGTTTATATTGACGTTTGCATCGCGCACGGCGACGAAGTCACCGAAACGGATCCACAGGTTTTCCAGATCGACTCCGACCCCTGCACTCATTTTTGGTATCTCCCTGAGGTGCGTGCTGTCACCACACCACATAGCTTTCCGTTACGCCGGAGCGGCGCACAGATTGTTGCCCCTCGCAGGTCGCGAGGGGCATGGATTCAGATCGCTTATGCGCTCTTGAACTTGTTGACGAACTCGGTCCGCGTTTCAGCATACCACGGTGCTTCGGCCGGCCACGGATTGAGGTTGGCCAGCGAGTCGCCCGGATAGGCCTCGGCAAAGTTCTTCTTGTAGGTGTCGCCTGAATACTGGTCAGCCCCCAGAACAGGAGAGTTGTACCCGTGGCTGTCGATGGCAACACCGGCAGGTTTGGCCTGATAGGCGAAGTCGATGAAGGCATAGATCTGGTCGATATTCGCCGCACCAGATGGAATCGACATCCCGTCAACCCATGCCATCGCCCCTTCGATGGGAGCCTGATAATGCACCGGTTCACCAGCCGATTTCAGTGCAAGTGGCGGGCCGTCCCAGGTCTGACCGACAACAACACCTTCATTCAGAAGACCGTTTTTCTGCGTGTCGGCATCGTTCCAGATCAGCTTGATGCGATCCTTACGTGCAATGCACCAGTCGGTGATCTGACCCCAGACCTTGCGCATGGTTTCTTCATCGCCATATGCGGCCCAGACCGAACCCGGTTCCATCTCGCCGGAACGCTCCATGTAAAGACCAGCGCCAAGCATCATCGAATGCGCGCGGCCCATGGTCTTGCCTGCGTTTTCTTCCGACCAGACGTCGCCATAGGATGGTGCGTCCCCAGCCGGCAGCCACAAGTCGGTGCGGTATGCAATACCTTCGGTGCCCCAGATATGCGGCAACCAGTGGACCCCGGCGCCGCCAAAGTTCCAAGCATCCGTACCGATTTTGGCCATGGCAGGGTTCACCAAGTCGACCGGAACCTTGTTCATGTCAAAGGGCTGCAACAGCTCCAGCGGCTCCCACTGCAACGAGCGGTTGTTGGTCGGTGAGACGATGTCAAAGCCCTGACCTTTGGTTGCCTTCATCTTGTTGATGATTTCTTCGTTTGAGCCGATCCCGGTGTAGTTCACCTTGATGCCAGTAAGGGTCTCAAACTCTTCGATAAAGCTGGGCGGCAGGTAATCCGACCACATCAGGATGTTGATTTCACCGGACGACGCCAGTGCGCTCTTGCTGTAAAGAGGCGCGGCAAGTGCCGCGGCACCCGCTCCTTTCAAAACAGTGCGTCTGGAAAGTGATGATTTGGTAACCATAGTGTTCTCCCGTTGTTGGACTCGATTTTTTTGTTTTCTATTCATAGGACTTTCTGCGCCCATCCGTCAGTCCAAAAGTGACAGTTTGCGAAAATCTTATGTCCAGTTTCGCGATTTGACACGTCTAAGCTGAATTATGAGGCGCCGCATTCTCCTGCCAAACGGTAATGTCCTTTGGATTGACCGGATCTGAACCAAGCAAAATTTGACGTGCAAGGCCAACAGGCAAAGGCTTTGAAACGTCACTGAAGTTGAACGCGTAGTAGGTCGAGCCGCGTTGGGTTATGCGCAAATCGGGATCGCAAGGCGTTGCATTTATCCCAGCCCAGTTCAGTACCTCACCGACAATCGCTTGCAAAAGCTCATTACGCGGAACCATTGCCAGATAGGTCGTGCGGTCAGAACGGATGACCGCCGGGCTGGCATCGCAATAAGCGCTCTTGAAGCGGGCCAAAACGTGCTCTTTGGTTTCGACGATTTCACGCCAGCCCGTGAATTCGAGTTGCTGACCATCGGGAAGAATCACAGCCTCCTGCGCAAGTGAAGGGAGTGATTCGACGCGCGTGACACGGATACCTGTTAACTTTGCCAGTTCGCCCGGAGCCAGATTGGAAGGAGTGTTCATCCCGGATGTCTTGCTGCCGGAACGGGCACCTATCAGTATCTTGGCTCCCGAAGCGTCAAGCTTGTCTGCAAGGTCAGCCGTCACGATCATGCTTTGCGGTAACACGATGAGGGCGTAGTCGCTCAGTTCATCTTCAGGGCCAACAAAATCAAGATCGACCCCAAAACCACGAATTGCAGTGTACCACTCGCGAAAAATCTGAGCATTGGGGAAATCCTTGTCGTGCGGCAGAATATCCGCCGCCCAGATCGAGGTATAATCCAGCAGCATTGCAACCCGTGCTTTTGCCCGTCTCTCGGGCGGCAACGTTGCGCGATCCTTCACGATCTGGGCCAATTCAACAGCGGCCTGATCCAGGCTGCCATCCGACCGCAATATCGCAGTATGGTATTGCTCTTGCGCAGATTTTGCCTGCCTCCAGCGAAAAAACATCACGGCTTGCGCGCCGTGTGCATAGGCCGCCCAAGTCCAAAGCCGAACCATCCCCTCTGCCGGAGACGGATTCTTATCGGCCCAATCTACCGGACCCGGCTGCTGTTCCAACACCCACATCCGACCGCGCCCCTGACTGCGATATAAATCACAATGAAAACCCTGATAATCCGGTGCGCCGGTGCGCAAATAACGGCGCTTTTCTTCATCCGAAAGGGTAGAGCCCAAAAGGTTCCCCAGTGGGTAGCTGTCGAACCCGATAATATCCAGATCAGCAGCCACGGCGTGGTGATCGAATTCGAAACTGCTTGCCATGAAGTTATGGGTGATATCCCGCCCCGGCGCATATTTGCGCAGAACATCCACCTGCGTTTTGTTGAACAGACGAACCCGTTCTGAAGAATAGCGCGCAAAATCCAGCGCGTGGGCTGGGTTGGGCGTGGCGACCAGCCCGTTGGGCAGTTCGACCTGACCAAACCGTGAGTAAAGCGACCCCCAGAAAACGGTTCCCCACGCGTCGTTCAATACGTCGATTGCACCATATCGTTCCTCCAACCAGTTCTGAAAACCAGTCCGCGCGGCATCGGAATAGCTGAGAACTGTATCGTGGTCGTTATACTCATTGTCGATCTGCCACGCTTGTACATACGAATTCTGACCATATCTGCGAGCGTATTCGGTTGCGATCCTTTGCGCCTCGGCCAGATAAACCTCACTGGAAAAACAATAATGCCTGCGTGAACCGAACCCTCTGACCCGACCATCCGGCCCAACGGGCAGGATTTCGGGATACTCATCGATCAACCATTTGGGGGGGGCGGCCGTTGGGGTGGACATCATGACCCGTAGTCCAACCTGCCCCAATATCTCGATCACCTCATCCAGCCAGTCCCAGTGAAACTGACCGCGCACGGGTTCGATCAGGCCCCAGGTGAATTCAGCAATCCGCACCCAATCCAGCCCCATGTCCGCCATTCGGGCGGCATCGTCTCGCCATTGCGAAGGGTTCCACTGTTCGGGGTAGTAACAAACCCCAAGTTCTAGCGCGCTCATCGTGTGTCCTTTGCTGTGCGTCGTTCGATCCACTTCAGGAAACTGGCGCAGCCGAGTGTGAGAACGACATACAGGATTGCTGCCGTGTTGAAGGGGGCAAAGGGCAAAAAGCTAGCCGCCTGAAATTCGCGCATCCTCTGGGTCATGTCGCGGACGGACAGGATAGACAGCAATGACGTGTCCTTGATCATCGCGATGAACTCGTTGCCAAGCGGTGGAGTTACAATCCGAAGGGCTTGCGGCAGAACAATAAGCCGCGCCGTATGCCATCGCGACAAACCCAGAGAGCTGCCCGCTTCCAATTGGCCTTTCGGTATCGCCTCGATCCCGGACCGGAAAATTTCGGCCATATAGGCGGAATAGCCAACCGAGATCGCGATGATCCCCCGTGTCATATTGGTCATATCGATTCCGCCGCCGGTAACATCCTTGACTGCGCCCGCCAGCGGCAAACCGATATAAAGAATGATTACCAGCATCGGAATGCCGCGTATCGTATCCACGAAAAATTCGGCCCCGACCGCAAGCGGATGCAGCTTATGCTGAGCCCCGCCGATGGTCAGTGTCAGCAACAAAAACCCGAGCACGGCAAATGCCAGGGCTGGATTGCGGTACTTGTCGGGTAGAAATCTTGTTTGCCACAGGACCGGATAACCTTGCGAATGCGCCTCCTCCGGGATAAAAGCGCCCGAGACACTGTCGACCGTTTCGATTTGTTCAAGCGCGGCAGTGGCATCGGTTGCGCTGCGGATGCGATACTGCTGACCGCCGGCCCCATCGAACTCGCCAAACCGGATAATGTCAGCCTGCGCCTGCGGCGTGCCGCGCACAACCGCGATACGCCCCTCGGTGCTGCCCACCAGAACAAAGCTGACCTGCGGCTGCATGAAGAAAAAGGCCGAGGCTGCCAGCAATGCCAAACTGATCGAACCATAGACGACCGTAGTACGCGCCTTTGGTTTAAACGATTGCAACCCGACCCAGACCAAACCAAGAATGGCCGCGAAGATATAGGCAAAGATGGCCGCGCGGAAAGTAATGGCCACCCCGGTCGCGAACTGCCAATGAGCCATGAACATGAGATAAAACAGAACCGCGCCTGTGAGACTCTCCAACCCCAACAAGACGCGCCCGCGCCAGGACGGCAGCAAACGTGCCGACAATAGGCAAAGTGCGACTACAGCTGCGTAAACCGCCAGGATAACCTGTAATCCCGTCTGAACCCTGGCGATCACGTCCGGAAACAGTACCCAGGTCTGATTGGACCGATCGATGAGGGGCGAGGTGTTTTCGCTGAGCGCATGAAAGAAGACCGACTCGACAAATGGCATCAGAAGTTGCGGAGAAACAAAGCTGATGACCAAAAGCGCCGCAGCAGCCGGTAACGCGGCAAGCGCGCAGAGCCGCAACCAGCCGGGGGAGTTCTGTGAAAACCGCACGTAGCGTGCGCAAAGATATCCAAGGATCGCAACGGTCGCAATCAGCAGAAATCCAACAAAGATGGCCCCCGCGTCTGTGCCGATCCCCAGAATTGCGACCAGAGACCGCAAGTATTTTGAGGATGTGGCGAACAGGTAGATAATAAAGGGCGCTGCTGCGAGCAACACCAGGTTACTCGGGCGGATCGTGCTGAGGCGCGACATGGAACTTCTCCGCTATGACAAGGCCCGGCGGCACTGGCCGCCGGGCCAAAAAAGGGCGCTAATGGATCAGTTGGTGCCCCAGTATTTGGCTGTCAGCTCGTCCAGCGTTCCATCCTCCTGAATGGCCTTCAGACCGGCGTTAATAGCGTCCACCGTCGGATCGCCTTCCTGAAACACGATACCCAAAGGATCGGATTGCAGGCCTGTGATGCCAACAGTCAACTCGCCCGCAAATTCCTGCTCATAGGCCGCCGCCGATGTGCCATCGATGATCACTCCCTGGACGTCTGCGTTCTGAAGCGCCAGAATGGCGGCCGAGAAGTTGTCGTAAAGGCTGACATTCTCGCGCCCGACAAGCTCTTCCGCCAATTGGGCGTTGGTCGTCGCGGTTTGCGCGGCCAGTTTCTGGCCACCGGCTTTGAAGTCCTCAAGTGTCATGTCAGAATTATCGACCTGCAACAGAATGGCTTGGCTGACAACGATGTAAGGCTCGGAAAAGTCCATGGTTTCTTCGCGTTCCGGGGTGATCGACACGCCCGAGATAACCAGATCGAACTCACCCTGTTGAAGGGCCGCAAAGATACCATCCCAAGCGGTGTTTACGAAATTGGGGACGCAATTGACCTTCGCGCAGATTGCATTCATCACATCGACGTCAAAGCCCACGATCTCACCGGTTGTTTCATCCACGGTTTCCATCGGTGGGTATGTCGCATCGGTTCCGATTTTCAGAACACGACCTTCCAGGTCGGCAGCAAAGGCCGCTGGAGCCATCAGTGTTGTGAGTGTTGCAGCGGCAAGTAGGTTTTTAAACATTTTCAGGTACTCCTTTGTTGGATCAGGTGGTTTGCGCCGCATCCGGCGCCGGGGTGTCAGGTTGCCGCTCGATCAATGAGGCCCTGATCTTTTTCTGAATCTCGGACGGATCGACCCCGTCCAAAGCTTTCAACATGAACTCACCCAGCAGACGGCTTGTTTCAGCAATCGGCAAGTAATAAGTGCTGGGTGGCGGTACAAAATACTGGCTGAGCTTCAAGTCGTCGTTCGAGATGACCACAACGTCCCTTCCAACCTGCACTCCGGCTTTATCGGCAGCTGACAGCGCCCCAAGGGTTATGGCCTCATTAGCGCAGATGATGGCGCTCGGCGGTTTCGGCAACTCCATAAGCGTAGCAAATTTCTGCTGACCGGATTCCGCGGTGGTCGGGCCGGTGGAAACCAGTGTCGGGTCGAACTCCACACCGCATTCTGACAGCGCATCAGCATACCCCCTGCGGCGTTGCTGCGCATAGATCAGGTCATCCGGCGGGTTTATCAAAGCGATGCGGCGATGCCCCAGCCCAAGCAGCCTGGCGGTGGCATCATAAGCCGCTGCCTGACTGTCGAGATCCACATAAGGATGCGGTTGGGGGCTGTCGCTCATGCCGTATGTGACAAAAGGAAAGCCCTGCCCCTGCAGATACGCGACGCGTTCATCATGAACACGTGTGCCGGAAAAGATCACGCCATCAGCCTGCCCTTCCTGCACGATGGACTTCAACGTCTGCACCGCAGCCTCGCCATCACATGTGCTGAATACGCTCAACTGATAGCGTGTTCCTATTAGCGCATTGGATATACCGGCTAGAATACGCGTAAACTCTACACCTTCCCACTCTTCCGCAGCATCGTTCGAAACACTGACCATGACCCCGATTCTATAGGATTTATTGGTGCGTAGCTTCAGGCCATCCAGATTCACCCGGTATCCCAGATCCGACGCAACTTTTTGAATCTCTTCCCGGGTTTCCCGTTTCACCGATACGGAATCCCGCAAAGCATTCGAGACTGTGCCAACGGAATACCCAGTACTTCTGGCAATCGATTTGATCGTCGCCCGCGCCATCACCCAAACCCTGCCAATTGTTCCGTCAAAAATGACCGACCCGTTTGCAGGGTGCGCACGTGATCATCGGTTTCGTCATGTTCGACAAACAGGTCCGTGCAGTTGGTCGAGGCAAGTGCACGCAGGGTTGCGTTCCAGTCAACTACGCCTTCGCCCAAATCGCGCCAGCGCACGTCACCTGTTCCGCCTGCTGGGTCGATATCCTTTGCATGCACGGACAGGATTCGATTGGCGTGGCGGCGGATCGCGTCCGCCGGATTCAGACCAGCCGCAACCAGCCAACCGATATCTGGCTGCCAAAAGACGTCTCCGCCGGAAAGGATCAGATCAAGAGGTGTGTCGCCAGCCTCACCGATAAGATCAAAATCATGATTGTGATACGCAAGGCTGATACCATGATCTGTCAGTTGGTTTGCCCATTTGGACAACTGGCCCGACACCGCCCTCCATCCCTCTTCAGTGTCGGGCCGCACCTGGGGCGCCAGCCAAGGCATGACAGCCACCCGGCATTCCATTAGGTTTAATACTTCGACGATATCCGTAAATCGCCCTTCAAACTCTTCCCAATCAAAATGTGCTGACCGAACATTAAGGCCTGACCCGATAATAATGCCCGCCATCTGAGCGGGGGTCAGGCCATGCAAGCCGGTGGTTTCGACATCTGAATACCCGCAGTTCGCAACCAATTGCAGTTGATCTGCAAGATCACCGCATTGCCGCACTGTGTAGAGTTGGGCAGAAACTCGCATCCTTCACCATTGAAACGTTTCAATTAGGGTGAATTACGAGCTGCACCCTTGTCAAGCGCCGTATGGTTGCGATCTGTATGGCCAGCCCTGAGAAGGGGCTCCGAACCTTTGCCCAAAACCCAGATGGGGTGGGCAATCGAGCCTTTTTTTTCAACCGATTTCAGATCCAAACAATGAAGGGCTATACGAGCGGGCTACCAATCTGTATCACCGAAAACGGTATGGCGAGCGGGGAACGTCTTCAGAATGATGATCGTATGGATTATCTCAACCGACACCTGGCTGCCGTAAGGGACGCTTTGGCACAAGATGTTCCGGTAAAGGGCTGTTTTGTCTGGTCACTGCTGTGACAAATGCGATTGGGCCTTCGGATGTGGAAAAAGGTTTGGACTGGTGGACGTGAATTTTGAAACGCTTGAGAGAACACCCAAAGCGTCTTTCATGGCGCTCAAGTCTGCCCTTTCCGGGGGTCAGAACGTCTCTCAGCCGTTAGCGCAACCATCCAGTGCAGTGCATGAGCATTGGAATCTGGTTGCTGACATAGGGGGCACCAACACGCGGCTGGGCGTGGTTACGAACGGAGAGCTGACAGACCTGCGCAAGCGCCCAACGGGGACACTGGAAGATCTGCTGGAAGCGTTTCACGCGCTTCGGGATGAAATCGGAACAAATCCACAGGCGGTTGTGGCGGCGGGGGCGGGCCCAGTCCGGAACGGCACGATTCGGCTGACAAATGCCAATCTGGACCTGTCCGAAGCCGAATTGGCCAAGGCCACTGGTGCCAGTCATACGTTTGTAATTAATGATTTCACCGCTGCAGCGTGGTCGGTGGCAGAAGTAACCCAGAAAGATGTTGCCGTCTTGCAAGGTCACGCGACACCGCCAGCAGGCACGCGATTGGTGGTGGGCCCCGGCACAGGGCTTGGCGTGGGGGCGTTGCTGTTTTCCGAGGGCCACTATCACACAGTCTCTGGTGAAGGTGGGCATGTGGGTCTGTATCCGCGTCACCGCGACGAAGTTGACATCTTTGAAGCAGCCCGCAGCATTGCGCCCGAGTGTTTCTTTGGTGACAGCCTCGCGCTGGAAGCTGAAATGTTCCTGAGCGGTACGGGCTTGCCTATCCTCTATCAGGCGATCGGGCTGGCGGCAGGCCATATACAGACCCCAACGCGCTCGGCGAAAGACATTCTGCTTGATGCCCGCGACCGTTCTGACCCAATCGCGGTACAGGCCGCTCGGATGTTCAACACCCATCTGGGGGCTTTGATGGGCGACATGGCTGTCACACTGATGCCTGCAGGCGGAGTGTTTCTTGTTGGCGGTGTCGCAGAAAAGAACCGCTGGTTATTCGGTGATGAGTTCAGAGAGGCGTTCAACGGCGGTGGCCGTTTCAGCGAACTGCGCCGCTCATTGAACCTGTATGTGTCCGAGCAAGCAGAATTCGGCATCATCGGGGCGAACAATTTCTGCAAGAACGCTTTGATGCGATAGCAAGTCTTCCTGACAAAAAATTCTGAAAAGGACTACGAAATGATCCTGTGCTGTGGTGAAGCCCTGATCGACATGATTTCCGAGCCGACAGCGTCGGGCGCACAAGGATTTGTACCGCACACAGGTGGGGCGATATTGAACACGGCGGTCGCAGTCGGTCGTCTGGGTGTTTCCGTCGGAATGCTGACCGGCGTGTCGTCTGACATGTTTGGCCAACAAATTACAAAGGCGCTGAATTCAAGCCATGTTGACACGTCACATGTGATTGTCTCTGACCGCCCCACGACCCTTGCCTTTGTACAGCTTAAAGACGGTCACGCCACTTACAGCTTTGTTGATGAAAACACCGCCGGACGAATGCTGCAACCCGAGGACATGCCAGACCAGCTTACAGCCGTGTCCGCCTTATATCTTGGGGGTATCAGTCTGGCATGTGAACCCTGCGCGGATGCCTATGCCTCACTTCTGAATCGCCACGGAGCGGATCGCGCAGTGATGTTGGATCCGAATATCCGACCGGGCTTCATCAAGGATCAGACCCGGTATCGAACCCGTCTGAACCGCATGATTGCGCAGTCCGATATTGTGAAGGTTTCAGACGAAGATCTTGACTGGATCATCCCGGGAGCCGAACCCGAGGCCGCCAAAGCGTCTCTTTTGTTGCAGACCGGTCCGTCAGCCCTCATCGTGACCAGGGGTGGCGACGGGGCGAATGGGTACCTGGCCGACGGATCCAAGGTTTCGGTTCCTGTGAAACCTGTTCAGGTTGTCGACACAATCGGCGCGGGCGACACGTTTAACGCTGGTGTTCTGACTGAACTCAGCCGCGCAGGGCATTTGACAAAGCAGGGGCTGCGCAATCTGACCTCTGAAAGCTTGCGGGCGGCCATGGCGTTGGGCGCAACTGTTGCCGCCGTAACAGTATCACGCGCCGGGGCAGAACCGCCCTGGGCACATGAGATTTGATTGCCTGCATAAACCCGAAAAAACGAACTGGTGACAATCGCTTCAAGGCCGAGGGCCGTGGCTGCGGAGATTGCGACCGTCTGGCAGTCGCACAAACTATGTTAAACCACGGCAGAATTACCACCTATCGCTTCCGGGCAATGATCCACACGGGATGATATGTCAGTGAGACCCCGCGATCCGTGCCGAACTCCTTAGCGTATTCTTTTTCGAACCGAGCCAGCGTGGACTTGGTCCATATCCCTTGCGCCCTGCCGTTTACACCTGTTCTTCGCAAATACCTAAGTACCTCGCGGGGCGTATCGAAATAGGTTTGTCTCAGGCTTTCACCAGCGGCCAATACCTGCATCGGCCCGTCGACAGCAGCGGCAAGAGCAGCTGGCGTAGTAAGGCCCGGTGCACGCGCTGAAGATCCGATCGCGCTAAGCTCTTGATATTGCTGAGGGCCAAAACCCGAAACCGCCAACCACCCGCCGGGCTCCAGCGCGTCCATCGCTTTGTGAAGCAATTGCAACGGGCTTTCCATCCATTGGATCATCGAAGCCGAGGCGATCAGATCAATCCGGGAAGGCCAGTGAACTTCACGTGCATCACCGGCAATGAACTTGGCCTGTTCCGCATCAGCCGTTGCCTGAGCCTGCGGCGCGATGTCGTTCAATATGAGGTTTGGCAGGTGAAATTTTTGTCGCATCAGACGGGTCAGATGCCCTGTGCCACATCCCAGCTCGAAGACAGCTTCAAAGCGGTCCGGGGCTCCGGCACGACGCAGTTCGGACACCAGCTTGCCTGCGACCCAGGCTTGCTGATTTGCTGTGTCGTGGTAGGTTTGAAAGCTTCGGCTAAAGCTCCGCTGCACCCTTTCTGCCAGTTGCGCTGTCATGATACCCAACTCGCCCAACTTTGCCCCCGTAGGAATGGTACGTGCGGCCCCGCCACATGCTCGACTCGGGCCGAGGTTGAGGCCCATGCCGTTTCTTGGGCCGATGTCGGAATGATCCGGTCGTTTGTGGGTATCCACACCCTGTCAAAACCCGGATCAGGGGCAGACCCACGTTGGATCACGGCAAATAGCTCCTGTTGCGACGCTGCGATGTCCAGTTCCGGGGGCTCGCCTGGCAACCCCGCACGGCGGCAGAACTTGGCGAAGCTGCGCTCGGAAAGCTGAGCCGCTGTTGCCTTGGTCATGTCAGGCGCAATGCCACGCTCCGGGCACGCCGGGTGCAAAGTGCCGCTGATGGCGATCAAACGGTCGGGACGAAACCCCGAGCACGCCAGCCAATGCGCAGCCGACGCGACACCAAAGGAAAAGGCCAGCATGTCTATGTGATCGAAACGGGAGAGATCGGGCAGGGGATCATCGAGGCTGGTGTAACCTTCCACCAACAGGATATTCCCGCCCCCCGCAAGACCCCGGAACGGAGCATCGCCCAATGCCCATCCACCGAACACAAGGGTCAGAGTACTGTCACCTGATCGCGCCAGCCAACGGCTTTTCATTTCTGCCCCCCAGCCAGAGCAAGCATCGCGGACGTTACCCTGCTCAGTTCGTCAGGTGAAATAACATAGGGAGGCATGCAATAAATATTGCGAGCAAACGGGCGCAACCACACACCGGTTTCCGTAGCCAACCCATGTGCGATGGAGGGGTCGACCCGCTCATCCATCTCGATGACGCCAATTGCGCCGAGCACGCGCACATCTGTAACACCGGGAAAATTGCGTGCGGGCGCGAGTTCGGCCTTCATCTGCTGCGAGATTGATGCAACTTCCTGCTTCCAGTTTCGCTGTTGCAACTGGTCGAGGCTCGCCACCCCTGCCGAACAAGCCAGAGGGTTGGCCATGTAGGTGGGACCGTGCATCAAAACTCCGGCCTCACTTTCACCGATCCCACGAGCGACGGCCTCAGTCGCGATAGTGGCGGCCAAGGTGATATGCCCACCGGTCAGCGCCTTGCCAAGACACAGGATATCCGGAACCACCCCGGAGTGATCCATTGCAAACATCTCGCCACTGCGTCCGAAACCGGTCGCGATCTCATCGAAAATCAGCAAAACGTCATGCGCATCACACAAGGCACGCGCCCCACGTAACCAGGCGGGGTGATAGAAATACATCCCACCTGCGCCCTGCACCACCGGTTCAAGGATCAGCGCGGCGATCCTGTTGCCTTTGTAGTTCAGCAACGCCTCCAGCGGCTCCAACCCGTTCTCGGAAGGGTCGTCGAGCCACACATCGCCGAACTGGATGTGAGGGCGTGGCAGAAAGTGCTGGATCGACAACGCACCGCGAAACAGACCATGCATCCCGTTGACGGGATCACAAACGCTCATCGCTTTCCATGTGTCGCCATGATAGCCACCCCGGATCGTGGCAAATTCAGACCGTTCGCCCCGGCCTTTGGCAATCTGGTACTGGACTGCCATCTTCAACGCGACTTCAATCGCGACCGAGCCGCTGTCGCTGTAGAAAATGCGATCCAGGCCATCTGGCAGAAGGTCGACCAACCTGCGCCCGAGTTCCACGGCGGGTTCGTGGGTCAGACCGCCAAACATCACATGCGGCAGTGTATTCAGCTGCTTTTGCATCGCATCGATGATGGCCGGGTGCCTGTGGCCATGCACCGTACACCACCAGGACGACATTGCGTCGATCATTCTGACGCCATCAGCACGCGTCAGCCAGACACCTTCTGCCCCGGTAATCAGGTGCATCGGGCCGGGTTCAAGCACATGTGTATAAGGGTGCCACAGGTGGCACGCATCAAATTCCAACGGGGTCACAAGAACCTCCGAATGGTCGCCACATCGATTGCCGAAAATGCGCTGTTCAGGCGCTGCGGTGTCAGGTCGCTCAGAAATGGCAGGCGTCCCAGATGATGCACTTTACACATCTCGACGATGGTTTGCTCTACGTCCGGCACGGGGTCACCCACGAATGCGACGCCGACAACCTCGCAGCCAGCAGCCCGAAGCGCCATTAGGGACAATGTGGTGTGGTTGATCGTTCCCAAGGCGGTGCGCGCTACAAGAACAACCGGAGCCTGCCATCCGGCAATCACGTCCAGAAAGAAGGACTGGCGGTTCAGCGGCACCATGAGGCCCCCTGCCCCTTCGACAACCAGAGGCCCGTCCACTTTCGGAATTTCAAGACGCGAGAGGTCAATCTCAACGCCCATGTCTTCGGCAGACAGATGCGGTGAGGCGGGCATGTTCAGCCGGTACGCTTCGGGCAGGACCTCGGCACCGCTCAGCGCGCTGACGGTTTCAGTGTCTGTAACATCCTCAAGACCAGACTGAACAGGTTTCCAGTACCGGGCCTGCAACGCTGCCGCCAGACCAGCCGAAAACACGGTTTTTCCAACACCTGTGTCGGTTCCGGTAACGATCAGCGCGCTCATGCGGCCTCCGACTGACAGATTGAGATAGTGGTGAACAAGGCCGTGATATCCTGAAGGGTGACGTTTCCGGTAATCGAGACGCGCAAACGGGATGTGCCTTTTGGGACAGTGGGCGGGCGGATGCCCCGAACGTCAAAACCCTGCTGCTGCAAAGTGGCCGCCATCGCCATTGTGCGCTCGTCATCTCCCAGTACAACCGGGATGATCTGACTGTTCAACGCGGCGGCGGGCAACCCCAGTTCCCGTGCGATGTCATGGGCATGGCGCATACGTTCATGCTCGCCTTCAACCAGACTGACATCCTCGGCCAGTTCCCGTAGCGCAGCACGAACCAGAGCAGCGTTCAAAGGCGACGGAGCGGTCGCAAAGATGAAGGGACGCGCGCGGTTGATCAGGGTATCTATCATCACGCGCGGACCGCAGATCAGCCCACCTGAGACACCAAGCCCTTTACCACAGGTATGCAATGTCAGCAGATCAGCATTCAGGTCATGCGCAAGACCCCTGCCTCGTTGTCCGAAAACACCGGTGGCGTGGGCCTCATCAACAACCAAAACTGCATCAGCTTCGCGCGCAAGTACGGACAAGTCTTCCAGCGGCGCCAGGTCACCTTCCATAGAATACACGCTTTCGACCGCAATCCAGACCTGACCCGAACCGCCTGTAGATTGCCAGTCGCGCAATACGTTGCGTGCATCCGCAACATCATTGTGACGGAAGGCACGCAGGTCCGCGCGGCTGGACCGCATACCTTCATGGGCGCTCGCGTGGACCAGCGCGTCATAAAGGACCAAATCCTCAGCCGCTGGCAACGTGGAGAAGATTGCCTGATTGGCCTGGAACCCGCCTCCCATGAACAGCGCGGCCTCAGCCTCAAAGAATGCGGCCGCTTCCCGCTCCAGCGCTTCATGTTCAGGGTGGTTGCCCCGCAACAGACGTGAACCTCCCGAACCTACAGGCACACCCCGCGACAGCGCATCATGTGCCGCACGTTGTAACACTTGAGATCCGGCAAGACCCAGATAGTCATTCGACGCGAAATCCAGCCCTTGCGTCGGGATCAAGGCCCGGCGGCGGTGCCGGGCTTGAAGCGCATCAAGCATCGATTCCAGTCGGTTGACTGCTTTCATTCGGCAGCTTCCGTGCAGTTTCGCGTTTCGGCTTTTTCAGCTTGCAGGCCAAGTTTGGCAAACAGGACCGCGTCGGTGTCTTCTTCGGGGTTTTCTGCTGTCAGTAGCGTTTCGCCAACAAAGATCGAGTTGGCACCGGCGAAAAAGCACATCGCCTGCATCTCGTCACTCATGTCGCTGCGTCCGGCCGAAAGCCGCACATAGGACTTGGGCATCAGAATGCGGGCCGTTGCAATGATCCGCACAAAGTCGATCGGATCGATCGGCTCGGCGTCGGCAAGCGGGGTATCGGCCTGCGGCATCAACATATTGATCGGCACCGAGTCCGGCGGAGGCGTCATGTTGGCCAATGTCAGCAACATGTCGATACGGTCGCCAGTATGTTCACCCATCCCCAGAATGCCGCCCGAGCAAACCTTGATCCCGGCTTCCTGCACCCGGTTCATCGTGTCAATCCGATCCGCAAAAGTACGGGTGGTGATGACTTCGGAGTAATAGCGTTCCGAGGTGTCGATGTTGTGATTGTAATAGTCCAAACCGGCATCGCGCAGCTGCACCACCTGGGTGTCGTCGAGCATACCCAGCGTCATGCAGGTTTCCATACCCAGTTCCTTGACGCCCTGGACCATCGCGACCAGCGCATCCATGTCACGCGCCTTTGGCTCGCGCCACGCCGCCCCCATGCAAAACCGGGTCGCGCCGCCATCGCGAGCTTTCTTGGCCTCGGTAAGAACGCGCTGAACCTCGATCAGCTTCGACGCGGGCAAGGTTGATCCATTGCGGGCTGATTGCGAGCAATAGGCGCAATCCTCGGCGCAGCCACCAGTCTTGATCGACAATAGCTTCGAGGTCTGGATCTGGTTCGGATCAAAGTTTTCGCGATGCACGGTCTGCGCACGAAACAAAAGATCCATCAACGGAAGATCGTGAATAGCTTGCGCAGTTTTACGGGTCCAGCCGGAGTGTGGGATGATCATTTTATCTATAAAACTTTCTGCAGCTTGCGTTGCTGTGGATTTATTATCGATAAAACTTGAATACGCAACTGTGTTGGCGCAAACGATCATAAATCAAGCGGAAATGCCGCGCCTTCAGAAATCGAGCCCCAGATCGACGGTGCGGGCGGAATGCGTCAAGGCACCGGACGAGATGTAATCCACCCCTGTCGCCGCAATTGATGCGACCCGTTCCAACGTTACATTGCCGCTGGCTTCGGTCTTCAACCGCCCGCCCACCATGGCAACCGCTTCGCGCAGCATGTCATTGTCCATGTTGTCCAGCAGAACCACTGAAGCACCGCCAACGTCCAGCACTTCGGCAAGCTGGTCCAGTCGATCAACTTCAATCTCGACCGCCATCATGTGACTGGCCTGTGCCTTGGCGGCTTCAAGGACCTGCCGAATGCCACCTGCCGCAGCAATGTGGTTGTCCTTGATCAGGATCGCATCTGATAAGGAATAGCGGTGGTTGAAACCGCCACCGTGCAGCACGGCCTGTTTTTCCACGATGCGCAGGCCTGGCGTGGTTTTGCGCGTGCAGGTCATGCGGGCCGTAGTGCCGTTGGTCTGCTCCACAAATGCGGCTGTCATTGTGGCAATACCCGTCAGGCGTCCGGCAAAGTTCAGAGCGACGCGTTCGCCGGACAGGATCGATGCGGCAGAGCCCTTGATGGTCATCAGTGTATCACCGCGTACGCAACGCGAACCATCCTTGATCCGCACGTCAACCTCAAGCGACGGGTCCACAAGCCGGAACGCGATTGCGGCGACCTGCATCCCCGACACGACGGCGTTTTCGCGCGCGTTCAGTCTGGCAGTATAGGTTGTTTCCTGTGGGATCACGGCGCGGGTTGTCACATCACCGTAGCTTCCCAGATCCTCCATCAGCGCAGCGCGAACCATGGGTTCCAGGATCAGATCTGGCAGAATCGCATTTGTCATGACAGTTCCTCGCAGGCTTTGGCCCGAATGCTCATTGCTTCGGACAAATACATCCGGGACCGCTCTCCGGGCCCATCATTGGCTTTTGGAAAATCGGATCGCTTGTGTGCACCGCGGCTTTCTTCACGGTGCAAAGCAGCAGCAGCGATCAGGGTCGCGGTGGCACACATGTTGCAAAATGACGGGCAGGCATCGTGCTGCGCCTCCAACTGCGCAATAGTTTGCAGAGCACGGATTAGGCCCGTCCGGTCCCGGACAACACCAACGTCGCGCGTCATGGTTTCGCGCAACTCCTGGATAGCCCTTGTCGTGTCTGGAGTCACCACATGGACAAACTGCAATGTAACGGGGTCGGCATTTGACACCACCGGAACGGAAGCCCCGATGCTTTCGGCGCAGATGCGCGCAAAGACAAGCGCCTCAAGCAGCCCGTTCGAGGCCAGCCGGTTGGCGCCGTGAAGGCCGGTCGAAGATGCCTCGCCGCAGACCCAAAGCCCGTCAAGTGTCGCGCGACCGTCAGTGTCGGTGGCAATACCACCCATGTGATAATGCGCTGCCGGTGCGACCGGGATCGGTTCGTTGACCGGGTCGATACCGTTGCGCGCGCAGTATTCAGCAACTGCCGGGAACAAGTCCGTTATCTTCGAGCCCAATGCGGTGCGGGTGTCCAGCATGGGTCGGTTGCCTGCCTGCACTTCGGCAAAAATCGCACGCGCAACAATGTCTCGCGGGGCGAGTTCCGCGTCCGGGTGAACGGATAACATGAACCGCTCACCCTTATTGTTGATCAGGGTTGCCCCTTCGCCGCGCAACGCTTCGGTTGCCAGCGGTGCCGGATCTTCACCAACATCCATTGCCGTCGGATGAAACTGAACGAATTCGGCGTCAGCAATAAGCGCACCAGCACGTGCGGCCATCCCGATGACCTGCCCGCGAATGCGTGCCGGATTGGTCGTCAAGGCATACAACCCGCCAGAGCCACCCCCGGCAAGCAACACAGCAGGCCCGCAGATCGTAACGGGCTCGGACCCTGTTTCTGATGCGTCCTGAACCGTGACACCTGTCACCCGACCGTTTGATACGTCCAGCGCCGTGGCAAAGACACCTTCCAACACCTGAACCGAGGGCGTTTCATGCACCCGTTCGATCAGGGCAGCCATGATTTCACTACCTGCCTGATCCCCCTTCACCCGTACGACACGGGCGAAGCTATGCGCCGCTTCGCGTGACAACACGTAACTGCCATCCTTGGTGCGATCGAATGGTGTGCCCAATGTCGTCAGGTCAAGGATATATTGCCGAGCCTCGCGCGTGACCAGATCGGCAACGGCCGGAACGACTATTCCTGCGCCAGCCTTGACGGTGTCCAGGCTGTGGCTTTCCGGGCTATCCGACAAATCCATTGCCGCGGCCACACCGCCTTGCGCCCATGAGGAACTTGCACCTTCGCCCAAAACATCGGGTGAGATTACAACCACTGGCCGCGGCGCGAGCTTCAATGCTGCATAAAGCGCGCCGATGCCAGCCCCCACAATAATGACGCGATCCGTGGTGACTTTGGTCATTTCAGATCAAATGCCGAGCTTGCGGGACAGATCAATCATCGCCTGAACGGATTTTCGCGCCTTTTCAGCCACATCTTCGGCGACCTCGACCTGCCCTTCCATCGTGTGCAGGGCGAAGAGGATCTTTTCAAGCGTGATTTTCTTCATATACGGGCACATGTTGCATGGCCCTACAAATTCGACCTCGGGCAATTCATCGGCAATGTTGGATGCCATTGAACACTCGGTGATCAGCATCGCCTTATTCGGCTTTTCATCATGCACGTATTTGATGATACCGCTGGTCGAGCCGGAATAGTCTGCCTCGGCCACCACATCCGGCGGGCATTCAGGATGCGCAATCAGCCGTGTTCCCGGGTTCCATTCGCGGAAGTCGCGCAGGTCCTGTGCCGTGTATTGTTCGTGCACGATGCAAGAGCCAGGCCAATACACCACGTTCTTGTGGCTTTGATTGGCAACATTCTGCGCCAGATACTGATCCGGTGTCATGATGACCGTATCACTTTCCATGGCGTTCACGATCTGAAGTGCGTTCGAAGAGGTGCAGCAGATATCCGAGGCTGCTTTAACCTCGGCAGTGGTGTTTACATAGGACACAACCGGCGCGCCGGGGTATTTGGCGCGCATTTCGTCGATTCCCTCAGCGGTGATCGATTCTGCCAATGAACAACCGGCTTCCATGTCGGGCATCAGCACAGTCTTCTGAGGGCTGAGGATTTTCGATGTCTCGGCCATGAAATGAACACCGGCCTGAACGATCACATCTTCTTCGACTTCACTGGCCTTGATCGCAAGCTGCAAACTGTCCCCAACGAAATCGGACACACCGTGAAAAATCTCGGGCGTCATGTAATTGTGCCCAAGGATCACGGCATTACGCTCTTTCTTGAGCGTATTGATGGCTCGCACGTAAGGCGCGTAGATTGCCCAATCTGGTGGGCTGACCACGCGATCCATGCGGGCAAACGTTTCTTTCATCTCATTGGCCAGAGTGGCCGATGGGGCAAGGTCATAAACGTCCGAAATCACCGAGCGGACATGTGCAATATCGAGCAACGGGTAGCCACCTTTGTCAGTTGCCTTCAACCCCACGGGGTTGTTGAACGGCTTAGCCCTAGCCGAAACAGCACCGGTTCGAAACCGGAAAATGTGACGTTAGCGCTAAGGCAAACCGACAAAACAAAGGTTGGCGTGGTAATCAGCCCAAAATGCCCGGCAATCGCAGCCCATGTTCACGAGCGCAGGCTTTCGCGTCCTCGTACCCGGCGTCCGCGTGACGCCAAACCCCCGACGCGGGGTCATTCCAGAGCACCCTCTCCAATCGCTTGGCGGCGGCATCGGTTCCGTCTGCGCAGATGACGACGCCTGCATGCTGACTGAACCCCATGCCAACTCCGCCGCCGTGATGCAGCGAAACCCACGTTGCACCCGATGCCGTATTGACAAGCGCGTTCAGCAGCGGCCAGTCCGAAACAGCGTCCGAACCGTCCTTCATCGCCTCGGTCTCGCGGTTAGGTGAGGCGACAGAACCACTGTCAAGATGGTCTCGGCCGATGACGACCGGAGCTTTCAATTCGCCGTTTCTAACCATCTCGTTGAACGCCAGCCCGGCCTTGTGGCGATCTCCTAGCCCAATCCAACAGATCCGCGCCGGCAGGCCCTGAAACGCAATACGCTCCTGCGCCATGTCCAACCAGTTGTGCAGATGGGTATTGTCGGGGAACAGTTCCTTCATCTTGGCGTCTGTCTTGTAGATATCTTCAGGGTCACCGGACAACGCGCACCAGCGGAAGGGTCCGATACCCCGACAAAACAGCGGGCGAATATAGGCGGGTACGAAGCCGGGGAAGGCAAAAGCGTTCTCCAACCCCTCATCCTGAGCCACCTGTCGGATGTTGTTGCCGTAATCCAACGTCGGCACGCCCGCGTTCCAGAAGTCCACCATTGCAGCGACGTGCTGCTTCATCGAAGCACGTGCAGCCTTTTCGACCGCCTTCGGGTCACTTTCGCGCTTGTCTTTCCATTGCGCCATGGTCCAACCAAGCGGCAGGTAGCCATTTACCGGATCGTGGGCGCTGGTCTGATCCGTGACAATATCGGGGCGCATCCCGCCAGCTTGCATCCGGGCGTAGATTTCCGGGAAGATTTCAGCGGCATTCCCCAACAAACCAACGGATTTCGCTTCGCCCGCCCTAGTCCAGCGATCAATCATTGCCAGCGCTTCGTCCAGCGTCTCGGCTTTTTCGTCCAGGTATTTTGTACGCAAGCGAAAGTCGATGCTGTCCGGGTTGCATTCCACGGCCAGACAACAAGCCCCTGCAAAGACAGCGGCCAGAGGCTGCGCGCCGCCCATTCCACCCAGTCCCCCGGTCAGAATCCACTTACCTGTCAGGTCGCCGCCATAGTGCTGACGCCCGGCCTCGGCAAAAGTTTCATAAGTGCCCTGCACGATGCCCTGTGTACCGATATAGATCCACGAGCCAGCGGTCATCTGGCCGTACATCATCAGACCTTTCTTATCGAGTTCGTTGAAGTGGTCCCAATTGGCCCAGTGCGGCACAAGGTTCGAGTTAGCGATCAATACGCGGGGTGCATCGCTATGGGTGCGAACAATGGCAACCGGCTTGCCGGACTGGACGATCAGCGTTTCATCCTCTTCCAGGTCCTTCAGGCTGGCAACGATGGTGTCAAAATCCTTCCACGTCCGCGCCGCGCGGCCAATCCCGCCATAGACCACCAGTTCATGCGGGTTTTCGGCCACGTCCGGATGAAGATTATTCATCATCATCCGCAACGGCGCCTCGGTCATCCAGCTTTTGGCGTTCAGTTCAGGTCCGGTGGGCGGAAAGATGTCACGGGTGTTTTTGCGAGGATCGGTCATCGGGCAAGCTCCAATGCTGTGTCATTGAGGGCGTCTAGAATGTCTTTCAACCAACGGCGGAGACGGTTGGCTTTGGCGGTGTCAAAAGTCCAGGGTGGAGTTTCTGAGGTCAGGTAGGTCGACTGCGCCAGCTCCATCTGGATCGTGTGAATACTGTTATCCGGATGTCCGTAGTGGCGTGTCGTCCACCCGCCTTTGAAACGCCCGTTCAAAACGGTGCTGTAAGGGGATGAAGCGGCGAACTCATGTGCAACTGTTTCGATTTCCAATGCACAGGTCATCCCGTTATTTGTGCCAATGTTCATGTCGGGTAATACGCCGTCGAACAGAAAAGGAATGCGGCTGCGGATTGAGTGGCAATCATACAGCACAGCGATGCCATGGATCGCCTTCACCCTCTCCAGTTCGGCCAGCAAAGCGGCGTGATATGGCGCATGAAATGCGTCACGCCGTTCAATGATATCTTTTTCAGTTGGAGGGATGTCCCAGATGTCCTGCCCGTCGAAATCCGTCAGCGGCACCAGGGTCGTCGTGTTCTGTCCAGGGTAAAGAGAATTACCGCCTGGGTCACGGTTGGCGTCGATCACATAGCGATGAAAGGTGGCCCGAACCGTGGTAGCACCGGGCAAAAGCCCGTCGTAAAGCATGTGGATGTGCCAATCCGCATCTGCCAGCGACCGACCCCGTGCATTCAGCTTGGCATCAATCGCCGCAGGCACATAGGTGCCCGTGTGAGGCAGCCCCAAAACAATTGGACTATCGCCCTGAACTACTTCGACTGGATCAGTCATGCGCCAAGCTCCGGCATGGCGACACCGGTGCCATCGGAAATCTCACCGCTTGCAATAAGGGCCGAGGCTGCTTCGATGTCATTTGCCATGTACCTGTCATCTTCCAACGCCGGTACAACCGAACGCAGGCGCGCCATGACACCTTGAAGGCTTTCACTGGTTGGCAGCGGCGCGCGATATTCAACCCCTTGCGTTGCGCACAGCAACTCGACCCCCAGGATACGTTCCAGATTGGTCACCATTTGCCCCAACCGCCGCGCGCCATGGGCGGCCATTGACACGTGATCTTCCTGATTGGCCGAAGTCGGTGTTGAATCCGTGACGCAAGGATTGGCCAGATGCTTGTTTTCGCTCATCAGCGCGGCTGTCGTGACTTCGGCAATCATCAGGCCAGAATTCAATCCGGGGTTGGGTGTCAAAAAGGGAGGCAAATCAAAGCTGAGTACCGGATCGACGATCAGCGCGATACGCCGCTGCGCAATCGCCCCGATCTCGGCCACTGCCAGAGCAATCATGTCGGCGGCAAATCCGACCGGTTCTGCATGAAAGTTTCCGCCTGATACGATCAACCCGGCCTCGGCCAGAACCAGAGGGTTATCGGTGGCGGCGTTGGCCTCGGTTTCCAGGGTTACTGAAGCCTGACGCAGCACATCCATCGCGGCGCCAACAACCTGCGGTTGGCAGCGGATGCAGTACGGGTCCTGAACCCGCGTATCACCGTCCCGGTGGCTCTCGCGAATGACCGACCCAGCCAGTAGCGCGCGCATGGTTGCGCCCGCTTCGATCTGGCCTCGGTGACCACGCAAGGCGTGAATTTCGGGTTGCAAAGGCGCGGTAGACCCCATGATCGCATCCGTTGTCAGGGCTGAAGTGACCAAAGCGCTTTGCGCCGCCCGCCACGCGCCGAAAAGCCCCGCCAGCGCAAACGCCGTGGAAAACTGAGTGCCGTTGATCAGTGCCAACCCTTCCTTGGGGCCAAGTTCGACCGGGGTCAAACCTGCCGCTGCCAGTGCGTCGCCGCCAGGCATGGCTGTACCGCCAAACTCAGCTTCACCCTCGCCCATCATGACGGCTGCCATGTGCGACAGTGGTGCCAGATCGCCCGAAGCACCAACAGACCCCTGTGCCGGGATCACCGGTGTCACGCCTGCGACAAGCATCGCTTCCAGCAGGTCAATCAGCTCCAACCGCACACCCGACGCGCCACGTCCGAGGCTGAGCAGTTTGAGCGCCATCATGAGCCGCGCAACAGCACGCGGGATCGCTGGTCCAACGCCACAGCAATGGGACAAGATCAGGTTGCGTTGCAGCGTCGCGGTATCCTCGGCCGCGATCTTGACGCTTGCCAGTTTTCCAAAACCCGTATTAACCCCGTAAACGGCGGCTTGGCCAGTCGCCGCCTCAATAATGCGAGCGTGCGCCGAGGCTATGGCAGGCCTGCAAACCGGGTCCAGCCGAACGGCGCATTCCTGGCGGAATACCTGTTCCAGCTGCGCCAGAGATACAGCACCGGGAGTTAACGTCAGAGTGGTCAAAATGCGCCTCCGAATATGCGGGCGTGAAGGGGATTAAAACCGATGCGGTAGGCTAGCTCGGCCGGGTGAGTGACATTCCAGACAGCCAGATCCGCCCGCAGGCCCTGAACGATCCTGCCGCAGTCTCTCAGGCCCAGTGCACGCGCGGCATTCACAGTGACACCTTTCAACGCTTCCTCGGGGGTCATTCGAAACAAGGTGCATCCCATGTTCATCGCAAGCAAAAGTGATGTCATCGGAGCCGAGCCCGGATTGCAGTCGGTCGCAAGGGCCATTGGCACGTCGTACTTGCGTAGCAAATCAATTGGCGGTTGTTGCGTCTCGCGCAGGGTGTAGAAAGCCCCGGGCAGTATCACGGCCACCGTGCCTGCCACTTCCATGGCTTTGACACCGCTTTCGTCCAGATACTCGATATGGTCGGCAGAAAGCGCGCCATAGCTTGCAGCAAATTTCGCACCACCCAGGTTGGACAGTTGTTCGGCATGCAATTTGACCGGCAGTCCTAGTTCCTTGGCAACGTCAAACAGTGGCACCAGTTGGTCAGGCAGGAAGGCAATCCCTTCGCAAAAGGCGTCCACTGCATCAACCAAACCCTCGGCATGAGCCGCGCGAAGCGTCGGGATGCAAATCTCTGCAATGTACGCCTCGGGCCGGTCTTTATACTCGGCGGGCACACCATGGGCGCCCAGAAAGCTAGTTATAATGCGCACCGGGCGGCTTTCCTGCAGGGCCCGCGCGGCGCGCAGCATGGTCAGCTCTGTTTCACGATCAAGCCCATAGCCCGATTTGACCTCGATCACCGAGACCCCTTCGGCGATCATCGCGTCCACGCGCGGCTGGGCCTGCGCAATCAAATCCTCTTTTTTGGCCGCACGCGTGGCTTTCACGGTCGAAATAATACCACCGCCCGCGCGGGCCACCTCTTCATAGCTGGCACCGTTAAGGCGCATCTCGAACTCAGCCGCGCGGTGGCCGCCATGCACTACATGGGTATGGCAATCGATCAGAGCCGGCGTCACCAACCGCCCGTCCAGCGAGGTTAGAGAGAACGTCGCGTATTCTTCCGGCAACTGCGTCTTCGGACCGACCCACGCGATCCGGTCCCCACGCACGACAATCGCCGCGTTTTCGATCAATCCGTATGCATCCGCACCAACCATGGTCGCGGCGTGCAGATCTGTGAACAGATGATCGTGGGTTTGCATTCGAATCCCTCTTCGGTGCAATTCTCTCTTTTCTGGTACAGGTCTTTATGTCATATGTCTATTCATAAAACCGGAGGTAGGGATGACGGTCATTTTCGCAAAACGGGCCTTTCTGGCAGCCGGCTGGGCAGAGAATCTGCGACTCGAGATCAAGAATGGTCGCATTGCCCGACTGACACCCAATGCTGTCGCGCAAATCGGCGACACCCGCGTCGACACTCTACTGCCCGCTTTGGCCAACCTTCACAGCCATGCCTTTCAGCGCGCCATGGCGGGAATGACCGAATATCGGCTGGCTGGCCGTGACAGTTTCTGGACTTGGCGCGATCTGATGTATCGCTTCACAGCCCGCCTGAACCCTGACCACATTCAGGCCATCGCCGCGCAAGTTTATGTCGAGATGCAGGAGGCCGGATACGCCTCGGTCGGTGAATTCCATTACCTGCACCACCAACCGAACGGGCAACCCTATAACAGAATTTGCGAACTCAGCGACCGGATCATGGCCGCTGCTGCTGAGACCGGAATTGGCCTGACCCATCTGCCCGTGCTCTACAGCTATGCAGGAGTTGGGGAAAAACCGCTGGAGGCGGGGCAGCGACGCTTTGGCAATGATGTGGACCGTTTTTGCGAACTTGTCGCACAGGCGCGGGGTGCGCTCGGCAATCTTCCTGACGACTGTCGCGTCGGCATCGCGCCACATTCCCTACGCGCCACCTGTCCGCGCGATCTGGCGCAGGTGGTGGCATCACAAAGTTCCGGTCCAATCCATATTCACATTGCCGAACAACCCAGAGAGGTTGAGGAAGTGCAGGCTGGCCTTGGCGCGCGTCCGGTCGAATGGCTGCTGGACAATGCCCCGGTTGAGTCCAACTGGTGCCTGATCCACGCAACCCATATGACCGACGAAGAGACTCGCGCAATGGCCCGCAGCAAAGCCGTTGCCGGTCTGTGCCCGGTGACAGAAGCCAACCTGGGCGACGGGCCTTTCAACGGCCCTGTCTATCTGAATGCAGGCGGCGCTTTTGGCGTGGGATCGGACTCCAACGTGTTGATTTCCATGACCGAAGAGCTCCGCGCACTCGAATACTCGCAACGACTGCGCGACCTGTCACGTAACGTGATGGTGGTTGGCGAAGGCTCTGCCGGACAAACCCTTTATCGCGGCGCAGCTATTGGCGGTGCGCAGGCGCTAAGCCGCAACGCGGGGCAAATTGCCGAAGGAATGCTGGCCGATCTCGTCGCCATCGACAGTCAGGCCCCTGCCCTTTGCGCACTACAACCTCACCAACTGCTGGATGGTCTAGTCTTTGCCGCCAAAGATAATGTCGTAACTGATCTTTGGTCCGCAGGCAGACACCAGGTTCAAAACGGACATCACGTCCTGCGGGACAAGGTCACGCGTAACTACAAAGGGGCAATAAGTGAGCTTCTGGCTGAGCTTTAGCTAGGGATCTTATTGAAACACACGCGAAGGATCTTAGCGCCTGCAGCCGGACTGACCGTAACAGCGGCGTTCAGCGTCATTGCGTCTCCGGCAACCAGCGGCGTGTTGTCTGACATGTGGGCCATTCCCGAGGCGACAAAGACAAACTCGCCCGCTGTCGCTTCGAATTCCTGATCATTTGCAAAAACGTTCACTACCACAACGACGATCTTTGGATCGTAGATCACATTGAGCGCACGACACGGCCCGCCCAACAGACGCGCATTCAGCGCGAGCGCTCCGTCGAACGAAACCGGCAGGAATGGTCGCACTGGTAAAACGCCACTATCGCCGAGCAAATCAAGCCCGGCGCCTTCGATGATCGTGTGTACACGCGCCATGCCTGGAAATCGGGAAAATGGCCCATCCCGATCGATCCGGGCCACACTGATACGCCAGACGACATGTTTACCGACCCGCTTCGCGGCAAGTTCGGTTGTTACCCCGCCACCATTGGCCCATGGCGTAACCGCGCAATCCTGCAATCTGATAAGGTTCTGGGTCAAATTCTTTGCATCTCACCGTTAACCTAGACATAATATAAATAAGTTCGAAAATATAGTGAGCACAATGTGAACGAGCAAAAAAACGTCGGCTTCCAGGATATCCGCGATGAAGTTCTAAATCGCATCCAGACCAGAATTTGGCCGCAAGGCAGCCTGCTGCCCACCGAACTGGAGCTTGCCGCCGAGTTCGGCTGCGCCCGCGCGACTGTCAATCGAGCACTCCGTGAACTTGCTGATCAGGGTATTGTCACACGCAAACGCAAAGGTGGCACACGTGTGGTTACAACACCGGTCAAACAGGCCAGGCTGCCCATTGCAGTAGTCCGTCAAACCATTGAAGATATGAATGCAGAATACCGGTATGCGTTGGTCAGCCGTACGCTGATAGATTGTCCGGCATGGCTACAAGCCAAACTCGGACTGCCCGAGGGCACGCAAATTCTGCATTTGCGCTGTATGCACCATGCCGACAATCGCCCCTTCCAGTTCGAGGAGCGATGGATCAATACAGCCGCAGTACCGCACGTCATGAATGAGGACTTTCTGACCACCGGTCCAAATGAATGGTTGCTGGCCGAAGTTCCGTTTTCGAACGCGGAAATTGCCTTCTCGGCTGTTCCGGCGACCGGCCCGCTTCAGGATTTTCTTTCTGTTCCGCCCGGAACACCTTTGTTCCAGTTGGAGCGGACAACGTGGTTTCGAAAAACCCCGGTCACCTTTGTACGCATGACCTATCATCAGGGGTATCAAATGCGGACAACCTACTGAGGCTTTTTCCGCTATTGGTGGTCCTGCCGAAAGCCAAATCTCGACCCGCCACCCCGCTTGTTTCAAATACGCACTACATCAAGTGCATGTGCATTCGGGTGGCCAAATTGCCCAGAACCCAGACGGTGCCAAGGATCATGATCATCAGAACCAGTGTCGAAAACAGCACCAGATGCAGATCTTCGCGGCTGCTGCGCCGACGATCGATATGCAGGAAGTAGACAAGCTGCAACACAAGCTGTGCCAATCCAAGCAACCCGATGGTCAGGTAAACCCCAACCGTTTCAATCCCATAAACCTGCGCCACGCCAAACATCGCCAAGGTCAGCAAAAGCGAGCCACCATACCCGATCACATAGCGCCGACGCTCGCGACGATGCATTTCAGAGCGCTTATCCATAGGTCAGACCTCCGAAATACACGATGGTAATGATCCCAATCCAGATCAGATCGAGAAAATGCCAGAACAACGCCAGCCGCACCACGCGCGAGATAACCACATCCGTCATGCCCATGACGCGTAACTGGATACCTAAAACGATCAGCCAAAGGCATCCAGTCGCAACGTGCAGACCATGAAGCGGGACCAACCCAAAAAAGGCTGACAGAAAACCGCTGCGCTGCGGAATGCCGCCTTTTTCCGCCATGGCCATGAAGTCACGCACTTCCAGCACCAGAAAACCAAGCCCCAGCACAAGAGTGACGCCAAACCACAAGACAATGCGACCGCGCGGCAGATTGTACTTCAGCGCCAGCATGGCAAGACCCACTGTCAGGCTGCTGGTCAGCAGTATCAGGGTTTGCGCAAAAACACTTTTCAGATCAAACAACTCGTGCGGGCCGGGACCACCTGCCTGTGCATCGATCATTGTTATGTAAATCGCGAACATCAGGCCGAAATAAACCAGATCGCTCATCAAGAAGACCCAGAACCCAAAGGTGACAACCTCGGTCGCCTTGTGGGCACTGGCGTGATGTTCTCCAAGATTGATACCGGGATAGCTGTGTGTCGGCGCACGCTTCATGTCGCCACCTCCAGATCCGGGCGGGCAAGGCCGCGGTTTTCCGAAGAAGTTTCAGAGTCGCGATCAACCGCCGCTTCGCTGTGGACCAACGCCAACCAGGCTTCGTGATCCCTTCGCACCTCTTCCGCGGGGATGGTGAGTTCTGTACTGTCATCAAATGTCCAGATGATCACCGCAAGGATCATCAAAACCGTCATTATCGCGGCAAGCCACCAGATCCACCAGACCAGCGCAAATATCCATATGCCGCTGAGAACACACAGGACAAAGCCAATTCCCGTGTTTCGGGGCAGTTCGATATCTTCATAAGCGTCTGGTGTTGGATAGGCCGTTCCTTTTGCCTTCTGTGCCGTGAATTCATCCCGATCCGTAACCTTGGGGATGATCGCAAAGTTGTACGCGGGAGGCGGTGAAGGGATAGTCCATTCCAATGTGCGACCATCCCAGGGATCCCCAACAGGAACGCGGGTTTGGTCGCGGTCACGAATGCTGACCCATAGCTGGATCAGGACCGAGAACAATCCACAGGTAATAACTATCGCTCCGATGATGGCCACGATCATGAAAGGGTGGAAAGACGGATCGCTATAGCTGAAAGAGCGGCGTGGCATGCCCAACAGCCCGACGAAATAGAGCGGCATGAATGTCAGCAAAAACCCCCCGGTCCAGCAAAAGACAGAAACCCGGCCCCAGAATTCGTTCAGTCGGAATCCAAAGGCCTTGGGGAACCAGTAATTGTATGCCGCCAACAATCCGAACAACACGCCAGGCAATAACGCGTTGTGGAAATGAGCTACCAAAAACAGCGTATTGTGAACCTGGTAATCTACGGTTGGGTTTGCCAGGATCACACCGCTCAGCCCACCGATGGCAAACAGCATCAAAAATGACAACCCATAAAGCATCGGCACCGAAAACCGAATGCGCCCCCGCCACAACGTCGCCATCCAGTCATAGACTTTCACGCCGGTTGGGATGGCAATCAGCATGGTCGCAATGCCAAACACCGCGTTGATCAGCGCGCTTTGACCCATGGTGAAAAAGTGGTGCAGCCAGACTGTGAACGACAACACTGCGATCGACATGGTCGCGATGACAAGCGAGTTGTAGCCATAAAGCCGTTTGGCCGAGAAGGTCGCAAACACCTCGGAATAGATGCCATAAGCAGGCAAAACCAGCAGGTAAACCTCGGGGTGGCCGAACAGCCAAAACAGATTGGCATAGTTCATCATGTTGCCACCGAGGTCGTTTGTGAAAAAGTGGAAATCAAGATAGCGATCAGCGGCAAGCATCAGCGCGGCGACACCCAAAGGCGGCATAGCAAAGACGATCAAGATCGAACTGCAAATGATTGTCCAGCAATACATCGGCAGCCGCATGAACGTCATGCCCGGCGCGCGCAACTTGTAGATCGTTACAGCAAAATTGATACCGGTCAGTGAGGTGCCAATGCCCGAAACAACGATGGCCCAGATCCAGTAATCCGGTCCAACACCGGGATTGAACGCTGCGCCGGTATACGGTGGATAGGCTGTCCAACCGCCGGTCGAAAACTCTCCAATCACCAGCGACACCATCAGCATCATGCCTGACGAAACCGTAAGGCCCAGACTAATCTGGTTTAGTCGCGGGAATGCCACATCGCGCGCGCCGATCATCAGCGGGACAATGTAATTCGCAACACCAAAGACAAAGGGAACGGCAACAAAGAAGACCATGATTGTGCCGTGAGTGCTGAAAAGCTCGGCAAAATGTTCGGCTTCGAGGAAACCGTCGCCAGGCCCGGAAGCCTGCTGCGCGCGCATGACAACGCCTTCAAGCACACCGCGTGCCAGCATCACGATGGCAAAGACGATATACATGATACCGATCTTCTTGTGATCGACGCTGGTCAGCCAATCGCGCCACAGGGGTGTCCACAGACGAAACCAGCTCAGCAATCCTACGACAACCACAGCGCCAATAATCACAACAGCTGCGGCTGTATTGGCCACGATCTCATTAGTATTTGGGTTCTGGATCAACCCGGCAATCGGAAAAGCGTCCCAACTCAGACGCCCGAAGAAACCTGTCTCGGTTGGCGTCATTTTTGCGCCTCCTGCCCAAATGATGCAGTTCCAGGCTGTAGATCGACCGGCAAAGGCTGACCGCTGTGGTAGCGGCTCAGGATATTCTGAAACAGGTCGTCTTCTATTGTGAAGTAGAGCGCATCATCCGGCATCCGAGATGTTCCCAAAGCGGCCTGAACCTCATCCCTGTCGGTCCGCATGGCCAGTTTCCGATAAGTTGCCACATCTAGTTGGATGCTTTTGTTACGCACTTTTTCGACCCAAGCGTCGAAATCCTCACCACTCATTGCGATGGTGCGGAACTTCTGCTTGGCAAAGCCCCGTCCGTTGTACTGAGTGTTTTCACCCTGCATCACTTCCGGCGCATCCGCGACAAGATGTAACTGGGTGGTCATGCCCGGCATCGCATAAATCTGTCCGGCCAGCGCGGGTATCATAAACGACTGCATCACGGTATCGGTTGTCAGCGTCAATGCAACTTGCCGCTTTGTCGGAATTCCGAACTCTCCTACAGTGGCGACCCCAAGATCGGGGTACAGAAACAGCCACTTCCAATCCAGACCGACAACCTGAACCCGCAGCGCCGGATCTTCACCAAACGGTGCCGAATACGGGTCAAGCCGATGCGTCGCCTTCCAAAGGTAAAAAGACAGCAAGGCCACGATTATGACAGGCACACCCCACATTACAAATTCCAGCTTTGCCGAGAAATCCCAATCCGGCGCGTAGGGCGCAATGCGGTTGCTCCGGCGGCGATACCGAAACGCTATTATCGGGACCAGCACCAATACCGGGATAACGGCCAGCAGGATCAATACGGTCGCCCGAAGCAAATGCGTTTTCTGAACTGCCGCTATTGGGCCTTGCGGGTCCATAAAGCTGTCGCTGGCCAAAGCTGGTTGCGCCGAAACGATCAACAGGAGCACAACGACAAGCCTGAGCAAGGATGGATTGGACGAAATGACTTGTGCCACAGCTGACTGTCCTCTCCTCATCTCAATCCCATCCAACTATCGGCAAGCGGGTGAATTTTCTCAAGAGTTTTTCCGAACCGGGGATTGCCATCCTCAATTTTCTTTCAACTTTGGGTGTAAACGGCGACGGGTCGCGCGGCATCTTCCCGTTGACTTGCAAGGCCAGTCGGGACAGATAAATCGTCAATGCGTATTTTGCTGTTCACTCTAGGATTGATCATTCTGTCCCAGACCGCACTGGCACAGGATCGTGCAGCAATTGAACGCCAGTTTCAGTCGTGGTTGTTGGAGACGATCTGGCCGCAGGCGCAGGCCAAAGGTGTTTCGCGCAACACACTGCAACAGGCGTTTTCTGGTGTTACTCTGAACTGGGACCTGCCTGATCTGGTTCCCCCCGGACATAAACGCAAAACGCCCAAGGCGCAAAAACAAGCCGAGTTTGGATCGCCCAGCCGGTATTTCAATCCGGGGTCAATTCAGGGCGCAACGTCTATCGGGCGCAGGATGGCGAGGCAACACTCTGCGATTCTTGCCAAAGTCGAACGTCAAACGGGCGTTCCTGCTCGTATCATTCTGGCAATCTGGGGCAGAGAGAGCGGCTATGGGCAGGTGCCGATCCGCCATGATGCGTTCAGGGTTTTGTCGACCAAGGCATTCATGAGCACGCGCGCGGACTACTTCACGGCCGAGCTTATCGCGGCTCTGCAAATCGCGGAAGCAGGACCTCTGCCAGCCCGGCAATTGAAAAGCAGTTGGGCGGGCGCGTTAGGACAACCCCAATTCATGCCATCAAGCTATTTGGCTTACGCCGCAGATGGCAACGGCGATGGACAGGTCGATATCTGGGGGTCATCCGATGATACAATCACATCGATTGGCAACTACCTGAAACAGCACGGCTGGGTCGCCGGGCGTGACTGGGGCTTCGAAGTGTCTGTGCCAGCAACCGTTTCATGTGCCTTGGAAGGACCTGATCAGGGGCGGTCAATCCAGCAATGGGAAGCGATGGGCATAAACCGGGTCTCGGGTAAACCTTATCCAGCTCACGAGCTGAAGGGTGCAGGTTACCTGATGATGCCAGCCGGACGATTTGGTCCTGCTTTTCTTGTCACTCCGAATTTTTACGTTCTTAAGGAATACAACAAAAGCGATCTGTATGCTTTGTTCGTGGGCCATGTCGGTGACAGAATCCAATTTGGAAGCGGCGATTTCAAAGGACAATGGGGCAAGGTCGGTGGCTTGTACCGTTCTGACATCGCAAAGATGCAGGGCGCGCTGGAAAGCTTGGGGTACGATGTCGGGGGCGTTGACGGTTTGCCAGGTTTCAAAACCCGCCGATCAATAGGCAGATGGCAGGAAGCATTGGGTCTTGCACCTACCTGTTTTCCTGAAATCTCGATGAAAACAAAACTGGCCCGATAAGGCACCAAGCATGCATTGAACGGTCTCTGGTAACTTGCCTGAGCGTCTTACCGCCGGTCGCAACAGACCGTCATTAACATCAATCTTTGTGGTTGCGATTATATTGTTGCTCAATCGAAAACTAACTTGATGCGTCAGACCATGTATTTCCATGAAGCTCGGATGTTTGCCGACGGGTTGCGTCTGCCATTGAGACACGCCGCTTGCGACTAAGCGAGCCGTGCTAATTTCAATTGCACAGTCCGTGCCAACTGTGTTCTTTTTTTGACCGCGCAGCCCAAAACTTCTCGTAATAACAAGGCGATATACCCATCCAATGTAAGGTACGCGGGACTCCGTCCGGGGACTTTTCAAGTCAACTGACGCTGCTCCAAACACATCAACTTTCCGTGATCGACAAATCGTCGCCAGATTTTTGGCACAGAGTAAAAACGGAAGGGTCTCTGGGAACTGTGGTTCAGGCCTTGTATACAGGAAACAATAGAGTCGGCTTTTGACTCATCTGGACCGAGATGGCACGAGTTGGTCAATTACAGTCGACACACCGGGCATGATTGATTGACACGGTTTTGAAGACTAAGAGGACATTCCGGATGTTTTTTGCTTTTCCGGCCAAGTTTTGTTTTGAGAGGCACCATGACACGTAAAGTCACCAAAGCAGTTTTTCCAGTGGCGGGAATGGGAACCCGGTTTTTGCCGGCAACCAAATCCGTTCCGAAAGAGATCATGACGTTGGTGGATCGCCCGCTGGTGCAATATGCAATCGACGAAGCCCGCGCCGCTGGGATCAAAGAGTTCATCTTTGTGACGTCTCGCGGGAAATCCGCGCTTGAAGATTACTTTGACCATAACCTCGTCCTCGAACAGGAGCTAATGGCCAAAGGTAAAAACAAGCTTCTCGATATCCTGAACAAGACCAATATGGAAAGCGGCGCGATAGCCTATATCCGCCAACACAAAGCCTTGGGGTTGGGCCACGCCGTTTGGTGCGCGCGCCGCTTGATAGGCGATGAACCTTTTGCCGTAATGCTGCCTGACGATGTGATTGCTGCAGATACACCATGTCTGCAACAAATGGTTGAAGCCTATGAAGAAACAGGCGGCAACATGGTGGCAACGATGGATGTTCCACCAGAAAAGACAAGTTCGTACGGCGTGCTGGATGTTGTCGACAGTATTGGCCCGGTCATTCCAGCCAAGGGTATGGTTGAAAAGCCTGAGCCGTCGAAAGCGCCATCCAATCTGGCAGTTATCGGTCGTTATATTCTCCGACCTTCCGTGCTGAACAACCTGAACGCAATGAAAACCGGAAGTGGTGGTGAAATCCAACTGACTGATGCAATCGCCGAGGATATCGCATCCGGTGTGCCTGTATTTGGATACAAGTTCGACGGGCAGCGTTTCGACTGCGGCTCAAAATCCGGTTTTCTGCAAGCGACCGTTTCCTTTGCTCTTGCCCGTGACGACCTGCGTGATGACCTGAGCCAATACCTGAATGACATCGTGGCAACTGGAAAAGCGGCCCAGTAGCCACGGGATCTTCCATTCCACAAAGAGAACTGAATAATAACGTTAATCATCAGCAATTCAGGGGCACGTGTATGAACAGTACGGTCTATCCAGTTATCCTGTGTGGTGGTTCAGGAACGCGTTTGTGGCCCCTGTCGCGCAAAAGCTATCCCAAGCAATTCGTTCCACTTGTCGGCAAAACCAGTCTTTTACAAGATTGCGCCGACCGGATGCTGGGACCCTCACATGCACCCTATGCAAAACCACTAGTTCTCACCAACGAAGCCTTTCGGTTTATTGTCCCTGAACAGTTGGCGGCCGTGGGCATCGACCCCGGTCCGGTCCTGATTGAGCCTGAAGGGCGCAACACAGCCCCTGCTGTACTCGCGGCTGCGTTGTACCTTGCCTCACATGATCCGGAAGCCATCATGCTGGTCGCACCTTCAGATCATGTGCTTCCAAACAAGGCGGCTTTTCATCAGGCCGTCGCCGAAGGCACGCGCGCAATTGCCGAACGAGGCGATCTGGTGACATTTGGCATCACGCCCACTCGGCCCGAAACCGGGTATGGCTACTTAAAGCTGAACGACGCCCCAGACGCGTCCGGAGGTGCAGTTCGCCTGGATCGTTTCGCGGAGAAACCGGATCTGGATGCGGCGCAGGCGATGGTGAAAGATGGCAGTTACCTGTGGAATTCCGGCATCTTCCTGTTTGCGGCACGTGACATCGTTGCCGCATATGAAAAATTCGCAAGCACCCTTGTTGCACCTGTCCAAAAGGCCGTCGACAACGCAAAGACAGACTTGGGGTTCCTGAGATTGGATCCTTCGGCTTGGGCTGAAGTCGATGACATCTCGATCGACTATGCGGTCATGGAAAAAGCTCCCAACCTCAGCGTGGTTCCGTATTCCGCTGGTTGGTCGGATGTTGGCAGTTGGACGGCTGTTCAAGAATTGTCAAACCCTGATGAAAACGGCATCGCGACAAATGGGGAAGTAACCACAATCGACTGCCGCAACGTTCTGATACGATCAGAATCGCCAGCTCAGGAAGTGGTGGCAATGGGGCTTGAGAACATTATCGCAGTTGCGATGCCGGATGCTGTGCTGGTTGCTAGCATGGACAAAGCCCAGGACGTCAAGCAGGCTGTCGCTGCCTTAAAGGCTAAAGGGGCCAAACAGGCAGATACGCTTCCGGTCGATCACCGCCCCTGGGGCTGGTTTGAGAGCCTCGTGATCGGTGACAGATTTCAGGTTAAACGAATCCATGTACATCCTGGCGCTTCGCTCAGCCTGCAGTCCCATCACCACCGGTCCGAACATTGGATTGTGGTTGAAGGCACCGCCAAGGTTACGGTCGATGATCAGGAACGGCTGGTCAGCGAAAACCAGTCTGTCTATATCCCGCTGGGTGCCGTGCACCGGATGGAGAACCCCGGCAAAGTGCCCATGGTTCTGATCGAAGTTCAGACAGGCACCTACTTGGGCGAAGATGACATCATACGGTACGAAGACATTTATGCCCGAGATTAAGCAGCGTCAAAGTTCTCCATAGGCCATACTCGGGTCGGCTTGTCCCCGGAGATACTTAGGTTAATAGATCATTTCCTGTGCGGTCGGCCAGGTCAGACCGGATTGACGCGCCTTACGGCAGGGTGGCACGCAACCGACTTTCGGACCGACGACCACAGGAGGACCCTCGTGTCAATGACCTCACCCAGATTGCGCCTGCCTTTTCTACAACCTTCGCAGGCTCAAAAGCACGTCACCCACAACGAGGCACTGCGACAGCTTGATCTGGTCGTTCAGCTAACAGTTCAGACGACCAATGCCAGCACCCCGCCCGTTGTCCCCGAGCAGGGTGATATCCATGCTCTGGGCGTCACCCCCACCGGGGACTGGGCCGGACATGCAGGAGAGCTTGCCGCATGGCTGGACAACGCCTGGCATTTCTTGACCCCGTATGCGGGCTGGCGCGCCTGGGACGAGGCCACTGGTGAACTGAAGATCTGGAATGGGTCTGACTGGCTGCCCTTGCCCGTCAATACTCAGAACCTGAATGGTATTGGGGTGGCAACAAGTTCGGACGCTACGAATCGCTTGTCTGTCCGAAGCCCGGCAACGCTTCTGAGCCATGAGGGCGGCGGGCATCAGCTGAAGATCAACAAGGCGGGTGCCAGCGATACAGCATCGCTGGTGTTTCAGTCGAACTGGACCGGTCACGCTGAAATGGGGTTATCCGGAAGTACGGGGTTTTCAATCAAAGTGTCCCCTGACGGAGGTACCTGGACGGAAGCTCTGACTTTTGACCCCGCGACCGGAACAGCGGCTGGTGCGGCTGTTCAGGGCGATGCGACGGATACCACTTCGGGTCGCTTGATGCGTGCCGACTACGGTTATGGGCCGGGTAACCTTCTGGGGTCGGTATCAGAAGTTGGCGGTATACCAACCGGTGCGGTCATAGAGCGCGGAAGTAACACCAATGGCGAATTTACACGTTTTGCCGATGGAACCCTGATCTGCACCGCCGCGTTGCTTCCTGTCGCATGCACGGCCGCGGAAGGCGTATTGTTCGCAAGCGCTGCAATGACGTGGAACTACCCAGCGCCATTTTCCTCTGCGCCAAGCGTTAGTGGCAGCGCTGGAGCCAATAATCGTTTCATCGGGTTTGATGTGCCCGGAAACACTCAAGCCACGTGCAAAGCCCTCTCTGTAACTTCGGATACAGCGGCTTTTTCACCAAGTGTCATCGCCATAGGGCGCTGGTTCTGAGCACAGCTGCCGCCTGAACTGTGGTTCGGGCGGTTTTTTTGCGTCGTCGGTCCATTTCTATAGCAATCGCCAATTCCATTGGACCCGCCACAGCCGCCTTGCTCCGGGCGGAAAGTGGGCGGCGCAACACCGCCCGCTTAGTGGCTGTTTATTACTGGTCCATGCCCAGAATTGTATCATTTCAGCTGACAATGGACGTGATTCAACAAGTTCTGCGCAGCACGACGGATTGTAAAAACTCTGTTCCCGCGCATATTGCCTCAAAAACAACAAGAAAACATGGGAACTCAGCAACCATACCTGTAAATCATTGAAACCGGCGCCGGATTCTTCGATTGTGCCCGCGCCGTTGATAGTAATTGGTATAAAAGGATTTGGCAGATGCGCATTGCAATGATCGGCACCGGGTATGTGGGCCTTGTTTCCGGTGTGTGTTTCTCGGACTTCGGTCATGATGTGATTTGCGTTGATAAGGCTGAGCAGAAGATCGATATGCTCAAAGCCGGACAGGTGCCAATTTATGAACCGGGTCTGGACGTGCTGATGGCGCGAAACGTCGCGGCTGGCCGCCTGAGCTTCACAACCGATCTTGCAGCCGCAGTGGACGGCGCGGATGCTATCTTTATTGCAGTTGGAACGCCAACCCGGCGTGGAGACGGCCATGCGGATCTGACCTATGTGATGGCAGCGGCGGAAGAAATCGCTCAGGCTGTCTCCGGGTATACCGTTATCGTCACAAAATCGACTGTGCCCGTCGGAACAAACAGAAAAGTGCAGGAAACAGTCAAGGCCGCTAACCCCCAGGCCGAATTTGACGTGGCTTCGAACCCTGAATTCCTTCGCGAAGGCGCGGCAATAGACGATTTCATGCGTCCGGACCGCGTTGTGGTCGGCGTCGAAAATGACCGCGCTGCCGAGGTGATGGCAGAAATATACCGCCCTCTTTACCTGCGCGACTTCCCGATCCTGACCACCGATCTGGAAAGCGCCGAGATGATAAAATACGCCGCCAACGCGTTTCTAGCGACCAAAATTACCTTCATCAATGAAATCGCCGGGCTATGCGAAAAAGTTGGTGCGGATGTCAAAGAAGTATCGCGTGGCATTGGCCTTGACGGGCGAATTGGCAACAAATTCCTGCATGCAGGACCTGGCTACGGTGGTTCATGTTTTCCAAAGGATACCGCCGCGTTGGCCCGGATCGGGCAGGACCACGCGCATCCGATGCAAATCACCGAGACCGTCATCCGCGTGAATGACGAAATCAAGAAACGGATGATCGAGAAAATTCGAGACGCATGTGACGATCATTTCAACGGCAAGACCGTGACGGTTCTGGGTGTCACGTTCAAGCCCAACACGGACGATATGCGCGACGCACCTTCGCTGTCCATCGTCCCCGCCCTGATTGGCGGTGGCGCAACGGTGCGCGTTGTTGACCCTCAGGGAAAATCTGAAGGAGAAGCGCTTTTGCCGGGCGTCGAATGGTGCGACGACCCGTATATCGCCGCGCAGGGCGCGGATGTTGTTGTGCTGCTGACGGAATGGAATGAGTTCCGCGCGCTGAACCTTTCCGAAATTGCAGCATCTATGAACACAGCTAGGATGGTTGACCTGCGCAACATCTACTCGAAAACTACAGCGCTGAAATCGGGGTTCGAAACCTACGTCGGTGTTGGACGCTGAAAGCGCCCGTCCAATCTTACCGTTTCGCAAGTGGTTGACGGGTCATAGTGCGGCTGTCCAAACCCGGTAACGGCCTTGGCCCGTGACTTCACGCACCAGACCTCTCCGGGTGAACAGATCGAAATTCCGCTGAACCGCCGCGCGCGAAGAGTTGGTCAAGTCTTCCGCAAGCGGGGCCGAGACCATTGGCCACGCCGCCAGAGCATCAATCAGTCGTGGTGGGGTGCGGCCGCTCATATCTTGCGTCGCGTCGCGGGCCTTGCCCTCCCAGACACTGATCCTGTCGAGGTGCAGCAAGGCCGCAAGAACCGCTTGCCCGGCGCCCTGTATCCAAGACCCCAACTTGTCCGTCGGCCCACCCGTTCCGCGCAACGCACCCGGACCAGACAACGCCAGAGGCATGAACATTGCGCCGCCCCGCCCCATCGAAGCCGCGTGCCGCGCAGCGATAATTGCCGCCTCGGTGTCTTGTCCGACGCCCTGCGATATAGCTCGCCAAGCATGAAACGCGATCGCCGATTGTGTCACCGGGTGCAGCCTTTCCGCATTCTGCATGACTTCGGCCAGATCAACGATCGCTTCGGGCGTCGCATCAGAGCCCTGAGCCAGACGGTCAAGAAACGCGGTCAACCCACTTTCCCACCCGCCACTAGCAGGGCCTGCGCCTGAGCTCAGACGGCGTACGGCCCAACCTGCCCGAAACAGCGCCTGCACGTCATCGTGGGTCGCGCCTATCCTCAGACCCGTCCACAAAGCCAGGCGGTCCACGCTGACCCGATCCCCTGTCCACCACCCCAGATCGGACGTTTCCATAAGTGCCAAACGGTGCGTCCACCCCTCAGGCCCCGAACGCAGCCTCTCGTCCAGAGCACCAAAGGTCAGGGCAAGATCAGCAAGCTCTGCCGACAGTTCTGATTGTGCCGAATGCCAATCGCGCGGATCGAATAACGGGCGCTGCGATGATCGGGGACCAGGCAGAAAGAAGTCTTCCTCCACGTCCTGGTCCGGAGGCAAAAACCAAGGGTCATCCTCTTCTGCCGGATCGCCATCATAGATGCTGGCTGGGCCAAGATCATCGACCTCGTCTTCTGGAAGGGGCATGGTTTTCTTCGACGTCATACCCGGCATTCTTCGGGCATTTGCAACAGTTCACAAGGGTTTTCCATCAGCCCGAGAATGTGCGGGTCAACACTTCCAGTTCGTTGCTTAAATCCGTCTGTGGGGAACTGCCCAACAGCATATATCCATAACCGCCCTGCTCCCACTTTGCAGTTGCCAAACCGCTCAACACCGTTTGTTGGACTTCGGTATTTGGGGCATTCGGTCCTTGGCGAATGACACAGAAGGCAAGTGGTCGACCCTGATCATCGGCAAAAACCACTTGGATCAAGGGCTTGCCTTTGAAGGAAAGAACCTGCGCCCGCTTCAGCTCCAGCCCCGGCAACGCTTCCAGTGTTTCCTGATTCAGCGTTCGTCCCAGTTCGGCTTCGGCCATTGCAAATTGTTTGGCCAGCGACGCGTCCGAACTGTCCAGCGATGCAATCGTTTCCGGCACGTAAAGTGATTGATAGATCGCGGCCTGCTGGGCCCAGCTTAAATCTGCTGGCCGGGTGGCCCAGAATGTTACGGCGACGGCTGCAAATGCCGCGCTGGCCGCCACCGCAACAAGACGCAGAAACCCGTTATTGGCGGGCCTAGTCGTTTTTTCCGGCAGGTCCACCTTCGGCGCTTCAGCGGGCAGGTTCTCAAAAATATCCCGAACAACAGGCGCAAACGGATCCAGCGCCATCAGACGATGTTCCAGCGTAGCATCATCTTCAACCGCAGCCTCAATGGCGCGGGTCTGAGCCTCGTCCAGGCTGCCTTCCAGATACGCTATTAGCGTCTCGTCGGAAAACTTCATTTGCCACTCCGTCGCGCGGTGTCCGCTGCATCAATCCGCATCACGGTTTTAAGTTTCTGCCGGGCATTCGAAAGCCGGCTCATGATCGTGCCAATTGGAACCTCCAACAAGGCAGCGGCTTCGCGGTAACTGTACCCCTCAACGAAGACGAGCATTACCGCTTCGCGCTGTGCCTCAGGCAACTGCATCACTTGAGTAAACACTTCAGCCGCGAAAATATTCGTTTCTGTATCCGGTCCCGTTGCAACCAGATCCGCTTCGGGGGTCACCGACAGCGCCTGCGCGCGTCGAACCGACCGCGAACGCAGCTTATTCAGCCAGATCGACCGGCAGATTGTCATCAACCAGCTGTCCAGACGATTGTGCGACGTCACCTGATGATGTCGTTCAAGCGCGCGCAAACATGTGGCCTGCAACAAATCGTCAGCTACATCCGAGGCACCCGATAATGCCAGCGCAAACCGCCAGACACGCTTCGAATGCGTCTGAACCGCATCGCGGACGGCTTGTTCAGAAGTCATCTCGGCTCTCATCGAATGATCGCGACCTGCTTGTGTTTCTCAATCGCGGACCGGACCCGCAAGGGCAGAATTGTCATATTTGGCGGTGAAATGAAACGAAACTCCTGCTCCATGCAGTCACGTTTGCGTCTGTAATTGTTGCAGCGCCTGTTTCTGCAACCAACTTGGCGTTGGATATTGGCCATTTGCGACGGTTGTTTTGGTTGCGGGTTTGGTGTTGAGGTCTTATTTAGCGTGTTTGGATGTTGGGATGGGTTGGTGTGCCGCAGGGTTGCATCTGTCCTTTAGGCGCGGCGGGATATGGGGTATCTGGGCGTGCGCACCGTTTCACGGATTTGGAGAACGCAATGATGAAGCGCGCCTGGAACAA